>JAFDYE010000484.1 GCA_018267585.1 Bacteroidota bacterium | reverse complement strand
CTGTATCCCGTTGACGTGTATCTGGTCGACGCCGGCCAGTCGCCAAAGCTTTTGGTAGGCGGGAAACTCGATACCCAGCAGCGGATGCCGGTTGAGCATACCCCAGCCGTTGCGGTGGCCGTGTATCGGCAATTCTCTGAGATCGCCGAGTCTCCTGACGCCGGAGAGTCCCACGCTGTTGAGGCTGACCATGGCGCAGGTACCCCCTGCTTTCACGATCCTGTCATACCGACGGAGCATCGTGTCCATCTCGGCGCTCAGATTAAAGGCATACATGACCTTTTTACCGGTCCTGTCGGCGTGTTTGTTGATCACGCGCATGACGGCGGTGACCCTGTCTTCAAAGGAGGAATTGGCGGATGCCGATAGCAGCTCGTCGTCCTTGATAAAGTCGATGCCTGCGCCCGCCAGCGTATCGACCAGTTCAGCCGTTTGCTCAGGGGTCATGCCGATGCTGGGCTTGATAATGGTACCGATCAGCGGCCGGTCGTATACACCGGTCAGCTTGCGGCAGCCTTCGATGCCGAAGGCCGGTCCTTCGAAATGTTCGGCGAAAGAAGAGGGGATATCGAGGTCCATCAGCTTGAGGCCGGTGAAGGCGGATAGCTCGTACAGATTGCCCTGGACGGTGGAGACCAGCACCGGCAGGTTGTAGCCGCAGTTCTCGATGGACCAGGAGACGCTGATCGAAGCCCGGTGGAAGGGCCCCTTTTGAAAGCCTGCGCCGCCGGGGATGGCGGGTGTATCAACGGTCTCGAGGTGTTGTACGGATTCGACGCGGGCCGCAAAACGAGCTTTCAGCTCTTCGGTCTCTCCGGGCACAGCGACAAAGGTTCCCGAAGACTGCTCGCCGGCGAGGATGGCGGCGGCTTTACCGGGGTCGAGGGGCGTTTCTATGTAGTAGCGAGCAGTGATCCTTTCCATCCTTCGTAGTATTTTTTGGTGAGCTCGTGATTGGTGGGGGTGACGAGTGTTTTGTTACTATTCAATGCTTTGATATAGTCGATATCGGGATAGAGGCCGTTGGTCAATCCGGCCATATATGCTGCACCCAAAGCAGAGATGTCGGGCTGGCCGATAGTCACCACCTCCTTTTGCAGCAGGTCGGCGAGGAACTGGGTTACGAAGCCATTGGCAGAGATGCCACCGTCTACCATCAGCCGCGATAAGCTCATCGCTGTATCGGATTCCATGGCCATGATGACGTCTTTGATCTGATAGGGGATCGATTCCAGCGCTGCTCTTACGAGATGTTCTTTTTTACTGCCGAAGGTAAGGCCGGTGATCGAGGCCTTCCGGTCCATTTGCCAGTGCGGGGCGCCGAGGCCGCTGAAGGCGGGGACCAGGTAAACGCCGCCGTTGTCCTTTACAGACCTCGCCATTTCTTCTGTTGCCCTGCTGTCGGCAAACAGACCCAGCTCGTTCTTCAGCCATTCCAGCGTGGCGCCGCAGGTCACTATGACGCCTTCGAGGGCGTACTGCACCGTACCCTCCGTGCTCCAGCAGATGGTAGATACCATTCCATTGGTCGATTCGATGCAGTCCTTCCCGGTATTCATAAGGATAGAGCAGCCGGTGCCCAGCGTCGCCTTGGCCTCGCCCGGGGCAAAACATCCTTCGCCGAAGGCGGCCGCGTGTGAGTCGCCGATCATGCCGGTGATTCGGATGGGTGCCGGCAGGAGTCCGTGGAAATCGGTCTCGCCGAAGGACCAGGAGGAGGGTTTTGGTTCAGGGAGGCGCAGGTTTGTAAGGTTGAATGTCCGGAGCAGCGACTGGTCCCAGGCAAGCTGTTTGAGGTTGAAGAAGAGGGTGCGGGAGGCGTTGGTATAGTCCGTGAAATAACCGTTGCCGTTAGTCAGGCGGTACAGGAGCCAGGTGTCGACGGTGCCGAAATAGGCTTCGCCAGCATCGATCTTTCCCTTTATTGTTGCGTCGTTCTCGTATAGCCAGACCAGCTTGGAACCAGAGAAATAGGGATCGATGAGCAGCCCGGTGCGGTCTTTGATCTCCGTGCCGAGTCCGGCCGTTTTCCAGCGGTTGCATATCCCGATAGAACGTTTGCACTGCCAGACGATGGCGTTGTATAAGGGCGTACCGGACTCGTCCCAGAGGAGGAAGGTCTCCCGCTGGTTGGAGATGCCGCAGGCTTCGATATGGCTAAGCTGACCGCCGGCAGCTTTCAACGATTCAACGCATTTGGTGACGGCGGAGAGGACATTTTGAAAGATGTCTTCCGGATCCTGCTCTACGTGACCGTTGTCGTGGTAGGAAGTTTTCAGCGCCGCGCTGCCTTTTGCGACGGGTTTTCCCTGCCGGTCAAATAGCAGCGCTTTTGTTCCGCTGGTGCCCTGATCGATGCCTAAAATATAGTTCATGCTTCTTTTGTGTTCATTTTGTCTACGATCACCGACAATAAGATGACAAAACCTTTTATTACCTGTTGCCAGAATGGCGATACGTTCAGCAGTACGAGGCCGTTGTTGAGCACGCCGATGATGATGGCGCCCAGGACGGTGCCCATGATCGTTCCGCGGCCGCCAGACAGCGAGGTGCCGCCGATGACAACGGCAGCGATGGAGTCGAGCTCGTAGCTGATGCCGGCATTCGGCTGCGCCGAATCGAGCCGCGAGGTAACCATGATGCCGCCGACGGCGGACAGCAGTCCCGCGATCGTATAAACGATGATCTTTACCCGGTTGATGGGAATGCCCGAAAGACGGGCGGCCTGTTCATTGCCGCCGATCGCATAAATATGTCTTCCCAGGGCTGTCTTTTTTACGATGACCAGCGCTGCGGCGACGATGAGGACGCATATCCATACCAGTACAGGGATGCCCAGCAACCATCCCGAACCGATGAAATCGAATTTAGGTCCGAGCCCGGAGATGGGATAGCCTTTTGTCCATAGCATGGTGAGGCCCCGGGCGATGGTCAGCATGGCCAGCGTGCCTACGAAGGGTGGGACTTTGAACCGGGTGATCACCCATCCGTTGAAGAGTCCCAGGATGCTGCCGACGAAAAGGGCTGCGACGATGGTCCCGAGGAGCGTAAAGCCGATAAAAAGGTCGTGCGCCGGCCACGGGATGCCGTTCTTCAGCAGCCCTGCCGCCACGGCGCCGCTAAGGGCCAGTACGGAGCCGACGGAGAGGTCGATGCCGGCCGTCAGCACGACCAGCGTCATGCCGATCGATATACAGACGTTGACGGATATCTGGCGCAAGACGTTGAAGCCGTTCTGCACCGTCAGGAATTTGTCGGATAGCAGACTCAGCGCCACGCAGAGGACCACCAGCGCGATCAGTGACTGGGAACGGGCGATCATGGGGCGATATTTGGCTATGGCTGTTTGCATTCGTTATATCGTTTTTGGTATCGCGGTTTTGAGGATGTCGTCTTCGTTGGCCGCCCCCCTTGTGAATTTGCCGGTGATCCTGCCTTCACAGAGGACGAGGATACGGTCCGAGATAGCGAGTATCTCGGGCAGCTCGGAAGATACCGCCAGGATACCGAGCCCGCGAGCGGCCGCTTCCAGGATCAGCTTGTATATCTCGTTCTTGGCATTGACGTCTATCCCTCTGGTAGGTTCGTCCAGCATCAGCACTTTTGGATTGGTAGCGAGGCAGCGGGCCAGGATCACCTTCTGCTGGTTGCCTCCGCTGAGGTTTTTCACCGGCTGTGCGTGCGAGGCGGCCTTTATCCGCAGCGATCCCATGTAGTGACGGGCCAGGGCGATCTCTTTATTCCTGTTGATAAGGCCTGCGGGAAGGGAGCTGAGGCTGATATTGGTCTTGATATCGAGGCCGGCGATCATTCCGTCTTTTTTCCGGTCTTCGGGGACCAGGACGAGACCCGAGCGGATCGCTTCGCGCGGCGAACGGATCCTGACGGGTTTGCCCTCGAGCAGGATATTGCCGGTGGAGCTGCCGGTATGCAGACCGAGGATGCATTCGAGCAGCTCGGTGCGGCCGGCGCCCATCAGGCCGAAGATGCCGAGTATCTCGCCGCGGTCGAGCGAGAAGCTGATGTCTTTCAGGATATGTCTGTTACCGGAATATAGCCGAAGGCTGTTGACGGCCAGGAGCTCTGTGCCCGCGGTCCGGGGCCGGTCCTGGTCCAGACGGGTGACGTCGCGGCCTACCATTTTACGCACAATGCCGTCGGCGTCGACGTCTTGCATTTTGCCGGTCTCGGTGATGCACCCGTCCCGAAGGACTACATAGTCGTCGGCTATCCGGAAGAGCTCGTCTAATTTGTGAGAGATGTAGGCGATGATCTTTCCTTCTGTCCGCAGCTGTTGGATGATGCCGAAAAGGATGTCTACTTCCGCCTCGCTGATGGCGGAGGTGGGTTCGTCCATGATGATGACCTGGGAATCGACGAGGAGGGCCTTGGCGATCTCGACGACCTGCTGCTGGCCTACGCGAAGGTCGCGGATGAGGGTAGCCGGATCGACGTTTAGCTGAAGCCGTTGCAGCAGGGCGGCCGTCCGGATGCGCATGGCTTTTTTGTCGAGTATGCCCCAGCGGGTAGACAGCTCTCTGCCGAGGAAGATGTTTTCGGTGATGGACAGGTCTGCGATCAGGTTGAGCTCCTGGTGAATGATGGAGATGCCTTTTTCCTGTGCCTCTTTGGGGTTGGAGAATGTCAATTCCCGGCCGTTCAGGAGGATGCGACCTTCGAATTCGGCGTAAACGCCGGAGAGGATCTTCATCAGAGTCGATTTCCCCGCGCCGTTCTCGCCGATGATGGCGGTTACCCGTGCCGGTGACAGCTGTATTGTCACGTCGTTGAGGGCGATCACTCCGCCAAACCTTTTGCCGATGTTCTGTGCGACCAGCATTATTGGATAATTAGGTTTAGCGGTGTTATTTCGAGAGTGTCCGGCGGGGTTTTGTTCTGTTGAAGTTCGAGGGCTCCGATAAAGGAGACGTTCTCGCCCGGTTTTGCGGCTGTCGTAAACGATGGGAGCACTTCTTTTCGGATCAGCTTGTTCAGTTCTTCGGAGACCGTGTTCATGTCCATGGTCGTGGTGAAATCGTCGACGGAGATCAGGCCTGAGGCGTCGCGGGCGGCGGTGCCGATGATATAGCGGGTCGCGAGCAGGACCGGTTTGTCTTGTATATCGAGGTATGCATATTCAGAGTCGACCCTGGTGATCCTGCCCTGTCCTTTAACGAGGAAGTAGCGGTTGTTGCCGTCGTTGAGGGCGTGGGAGGCGGACCAGGCTTTGGCGGGGTCGGTGGCCAGGCTGTGTGTGAGCTGAGCGAGATCGATGGCTCTATCGGCGTGGGCGGGAAGGGTGGTATGCAGGAAATGGCGGGCATAGGCGGCCGCGTCGAATCTTTGTGCGCCGGAGGCATTCTGTACGTCGCTCAATTTCCGGATATAGATCGAATTATACCCGGTGAGCACGATCAGGGCCGCCAATACGATATATTTTATTCCCTTTTTCATGGGCTATTCTTTTTTTCCGTAAGCGGTATAGTTGTCGATGTTGTGTGCGCTGACCACTTCTACGGGGATGGGCAGCTTTTTGGCAAAATCGCGTCGACCCTTGAAATATTCGTCTGCGTCGCCAGCCGCCAGCTCTGCGATCCGTTTGGGGAATTGCATGGCGGTGGCGGTGAGCTTGCCTTCCTTGATTGAGCGGATCGCGTCGTCTGCGCCATCGAAGCCGATCACTTTCACATGGCCGGCTTTACCGGCTGCTGTCAGGGCTTGCCATGCGCCCATAGCCATGGCGTCGTTGCCGCAAAAGACGCCGTCGATATCCGGGTGCGCCTGGAGGATCGACTCCATGACCTCCATGGCTTTGTTGCGGTCGAAGTCGGCGGCCTGCCGGGCGACCATTTTGAGCTGGGGATAATTGTCGACGACGCTGTGAAAGCCGTTGCTCCGGTTCCAGGTATTGTTGTCGGAAACGATGCCAAGCAGTTCGACGTAGCTGCCTTTTTTGTGAAGGGTGCTGACGAACAGCTTGCCCAGGTCGATGCAGGCGGAATAGCTGTCCGACAATATCTGGGATGTGGCGGCGTCTTTTGAATTGATCTCCCGGTCCATGCAGAACACGGGGATGCCGGCGTCCTTCGCCTTTTTGACGTTGGTCACGGAACCCTGGGCGTCGGTGGGGTTGAAGAGGATGGCGTCGTAGCCGGAGGCGATTGCGTTGTCGAAGTGGTCGCTTTCCAGGTCGGTATTGTTCTGGGAGTCGAATATCCGGGAGGAATAGCCCAGGTCGGTCGCCTTTTTGGCGGCGGTTTGCGCAAGAAAGACGAACCAGGGGTTGTTGAGCGTGCTGACGATGATCGCGATCTTTTTCGGGTGTTGCTGGTCGTGGCGACCGCAGCCCGTCAGCAGGAGGGAGGTCAATATGGCAAACGTTAGTGGCTTCATCGTAGTAGCTTTAGAGCTGTGGCTGTCAGCCCGTCCTTTGATATCCCGTAGTGCCGGAATATCTCGGTCTGCGAGCCGGTGACGGTATATTCATCGGGAATGCCGACGATACGGAAGGGCTTGGTATAGCCATTCTGCAGCAGGTAGGATGCGCATGCTTCTCCCAGGCCGCCAAATACGCTGTGCTCTTCCACCGTGATGATGGCGCCGGTATTTCCGGCCGTCGTCTGCAGCAGGTCCGTGTCGAGCGGTTTTATCGTGTGCATGCTGATCACGGTGGATTCGATCCCGTGGGTCTCGCGCAGCTGTTGGGCGGCGTCGAGGGCGGGATGGACTGTTTCTCCCGTGGCGATAAAGGTCAGGTCCCGGCCTTTGACGATGACGCGTCCCTTGCCGAACTGGAAGTCGTTGTCCGGATCGGTGGTCAGCAGCGGCATATTCTTCTTGCCAAAGCGGAGATAGATGGGATGGTTGGCTGCCGCGGCCTGTTTTATGGCTTGCTCGGTCTCGAAGTTGTCGGCGGGTGCGGCCACGATCAGGTTGTTGATAGCCCGGAGCGCGGCAAAGTCGTGGAGGCTGTGGTGGGTAGAGCCCAGGGCGCCATAGCTGACCCCGGCGCTGATACCGATGAGCCGGACCGGGTTGTCGGAGTAGGCCACGTCATTCTTTATCTGTTCGAGTGCCCTGGCCGTCAGAAAGCAGGCCGGTGAAACAGCGAAGGTCTTCTTTCCGGCGGAGGCCAGCCC
This sequence comes from Bacteroidota bacterium, assembly GCA_018267585.1. GTDB lineage: Bacteria > Bacteroidota > Bacteroidia > Chitinophagales > Chitinophagaceae > Puia. Next base: position 9,422 of record JAFDYE010000484.1, on the reverse strand, counting down.
TGCCGAGACGCCCACCAGGTTCTGCTCGGCGATGCCGATCTCGACGATCTGCTGAGGGAATCTTTTCCCGAAGGGGACGAGCTTTCCTGACCCGCGCGAATCGCTGGTGACGACGACGATGTCTCTGTCCGTCGCGGCCAGCTGTTGGAGCGTGGCGGAGAAGACCTCCAGGTTTGGCCTGGCGCCTGATATACTTTCTGCGACTATGCTTGCCATTGTATTCCTTTTAGACGCCCAGCTCTTTGAGGGCGAGTTCATATTGTTCTTTATCGGGTACGCCGTGGTGCCAGCTCAGGACGTTCTCCATGAAGCTGATCCCTTTGCCCTTCACGGTATGAGCGATGATGAGGCTGGGTTTGCCTTTTTGAAAGGGCAGGCCTGCGAAGGCGGTCTTTAGCGCATTCAGGTCGTGTCCGTCTATGTGGGCAACGGCCCAGCCAAAGCTTTCGAATTTTTGATCGACGGGATCGGTATTGCAGACCTCGGCCGTCGGACCTGTGATCTGGAGGCTGTTCTTGTCAATGACCGCGCAGAGGTTGTCCAGTTTGTAGTGGGCGGCTGTCAGCGCGGCTTCCCAGTTGGAGCCTTCGGGGAGCTCGCCGTCGCCCATCAGGGTGAAGACGCGAAAATCCTTCTGGTCCATTTTGCCGGCCAGCGCCGTCCCTACGGCGATGGGCAGGCCGTGGCCGAGGGCGCCGGTATTCTGCTCTACGCCGTTGACTTTTTTTGTCGGATGGCCGATATAGTGGGATCTATAACGGCAAAGGGTGTCCAGATCGGACTCGGGGAAGAACCCCTTGTCTGCCAGTACGACGAAGAGGGCTTCTACGCAGTGGCCTTTACTCTGGATATAGCGGTCCCGGTCGGGGGACTTGAAATTTGCCGGGCCGACGTTCATGATGTCATTGTAGAGGACGTTCAGTATATCGATGCAGGACAGGCTTCCGCCGGTATGTCCTGCGTTGGCTTTGACGATATATTTAAGTATGTTCTGCCGATATCGATTGGACTTTTGCGCCAGCTCTTTTTCTGTCATTTTCTTAGGATTTACGATCGTGATTGTACACTTCCCAGCCCATGTAGTTGCCCAGCGATTCTTCGAGTATCCCGGCGGTCTTTGACGCGTTCATCACGACGTGGTGCTCAAAGCCGTTGCGGCAGACATACTGCATCAGTCCCTGCAGGCCGGCGATCCGGGCGACGGCGCGGTTGCCGAATGTGTTCAGCGGGTCGTTGGTCAGCTCTCCTTCCCCCACATAGGCCTTGATGATTCCTTTGGGGTCATCGGTGCTGATACGGCCATAGGTCAGAGGTGAGGCGGGTGTGCGTCCGTCGAGGGCTCCGTAGGTGTTTTCCACGCCGACGGACGTGCCGAGGATCGGCGCGTTGCTGATCTCGATGTCGGGGAGAAAGGATTTGGCCCAGTTGCCGCAGTGGAACAGCACGCATTTGGTGTCGTCGTCGGCGTAGTTGTTGTTCCAGTCGACGAGGGCGCTCGGCGAACCGGAAGCGAGCTGCAGGGCGTACATGCTCAGCGTGCCAGTGACGTCGACCTCGCAGGCGCTGGGGAGCATGTTCTCGCTCATGATGCTCATGCTGGTGCATACGTTGCAGCCATAGTTCTGTTGCAGCGATGTCCAGCACTGGATGGCTGTGGCGTCGAGGTAGTTCTCTTCCATGAACTGGTTGAGCACGACGTCCAATTTCGCGATCTGGATCATCGCTTCGTCGGGTGTTTTGCCTTTGGAGGCATAAGACTGGATCTTGTCGAGGTGGTTTTTCACCAGCGTGTCGGTCGCCGTTAGCCGGCCGGCTCTGCCGAGTATCTCGGAGAGGTCGACGGTCGTCACGGAGATGCCGTTGCGCTGAAGTATCTTTTCGCTATAGCGTACTGTATTGAATGCGCCGGGACGGGCGCCGACTGCGCCGATGCGGACTTTCCGGAGACCCCGGACGACGCGGCATACGGCGATGAATTTTTGCAGCTCGTTCTGGAAAGCCGGGTCATTCGGGTGAAGGACGTGCTTGTCGGTCAGGGTATATTTGATGCCGTACTGGTAAAGGTTGTTACAGACGGAGATCTTACCGCACCAGGAGTCGCGGCGGCGGGCGACGTCTAATTTGTTGAGCTCGTCGGGATAGGCCTGGATGAGCACGGGGACGTTGAGGCCGGAGAGCTTGATCGTTTCGGCCACGCCTTTTTCGTCGCCAAAGTTGGGGAGGATCACCAGGATACCCATGATCTCGCCGGCGTGTTGGTTGAACAGGGCGGCGCACCGGCGGGCGTCGCTGAAGGTTTCCACGCCGCCTAATTTGGTATCGGATTCGTCGGGGAGGATGGCTTTTATGCCTGCTTTGCTCAGCTGCTCCAGGACGTCGTGCCGGGCTTCGGTCACCAGTTTGTCGGGGAAGAAGTCGCGGTTGCCGATGATGACCCCCAGTGTTATTTTTTCGTGCATAATTATTTATTTGCGAGGATCAGTTGGATCTCGTTGTCTTCGAAAATGCGTTTGTCGCGTTCGCTGATATCGGGGTCTGTGATCACGTAGTCGATCAACGACAGTGCGCCCAGGGAGGCGAACGAGCTTTTTCCGATCTTGGTAGAGTCGGCTACCAGGTAGGTCGTCTCGGCGGCATCTATCATCGCCTTTTTTACGACGATGTCGCTGATGCTGGGGTAGGTGAGCCCGGCTTTCAGGGACAGGCCGGCTGTAGCCAAAAACAGTTTTTGCACGTTGATGCCGTTGAAGAAATCGGCGGCCTTTTGCCCGGTGAGGGAAAGGGTTGGCGGTTTGAACTCGCCCCCTGTCACGATCAGCTCGATGCCGGGTTCTGTCCCCAGCATCATGGCGATATTCAAGGCGTTGGTGATGACGGTGAGGTTTTTAAAGCCCTTGGGCTTTTTGGCTATCTCGGTAGTCGTCGAACCCGAATCGAGGATGATGCTGTCGCCGCTCTCGATGAATTCGAGGCATTTGGTGGCGATGCGTTCTTTTTTGTCGAGGTTATCCTGGTGGCTTAGCTCGAAGCTTTTTACCTGGGCTTCGATATTCTTAAGATAGGCGCCTCCGTGTTCGCGGGTCAGGAGGCCGTCGCGTTCCATCTTCTCGAGGTCCTGGCGGATGGTCACCTCGGTGACTTTGAATAGTTTCGCCAAATCGATGACCTTGGCGGAGCCGTCTTCCTTTAAAAGTTCTAATATCTTGTCTCTCCGATGATTAGGTAGCATGACCGTAAATTATCGATGATAAACGAAAGTTTGTATGCTTTCGATTTAGACAAATATAGGTAATAAACGAAAATAAACGAAAGTATTAAATGGACTATTTTTACAGCCATGGCAACTGTATTAAGTGGTATTTCTGAAGCTATCGAGGATGTCCGGCAGGGTAAGCTACTGATCATCGTAGACGATGACGACCGGGAAAATGAGGGAGATTTTATGGTGGCGGCGCGGTTTGCGACGCCGGAGGTGATCAATTTTATGGCGACGCATGGCCGGGGGCTGATCTGTGTGCCGCTGACGGAGTCCAGGTGTGATGAGCTGCAGCTCGGGCTGATGGTAGGGACGAACACGGCGACGCACGAGACCAATTTCACGGTTTCGGTCGATCTGATCGGGAAGGGCTGTACGACGGGCATCTCTGCGGCGGATCGCTCGAAGACCGTCATGGCCTTGATCGACCCGGCGACGACTGCTGCCGATCTGGGGAGGCCCGGGCATATCTTTCCGTTGCGGTCGAAGGCGGGCGGGGTATTGCGCCGGGCCGGGCATACGGAGGCGGCGACCGATCTGGCTGTCATGGCCGGGCTCGAGCCAGCGGGTGTCATCGTGGAGATCATGAAGGAGGATGGCGAGATGGCGCGGCTTCCGGACCTGCTGCAGATCGCCGGCAACCTGGGACTCAAGGTCATTTCGATAAAGGACCTCATTGAATACCGTATCCGGCACGAGTCGCTGGTGACAAGGGATGTGACGGTGAATATGCCCACCAAATGGGGGGATTTTCAGCTGGTGACCTTTACGCAGCCCGATAACGGCGCTCATCATATTGCGCTGGTCAAGGGCGGGTGGGCGCCGGGAGAGGCCGTCCTTGTGCGTGTGCATCGCGCCTGTGGAGCGGGGGATGTTTTTGGCTCGCTGACGTGCAACTGTCATGAGTTGCTGCATAGGTCGATGGAGATCATCGAAAAAGAAGGCCGCGGCGTGGTGGTGTATCTGTTCGCGGCAGAGCCGCGCCAGACCTTCGGATATGCGTGCAGCAAGGAGCAAATGGACCAGCGGGATTACGGCATTGGCGCGCAGATCCTGCGGAGTCTTGGGATCACGCAGATGCGGCTGCTGACGGACAATCCGAAAAAGAGGGTGGGGCTCAGCGGTTACGGGATCGAGGTGGTCGGGGTGGAGCCCATAACGACCTGAGGGTAGGAATACGCGGCCTTTAGCTGCGCTCTCAGGCTTGCTTTTATGGCCGGAGTGGTGAATGCGTGGTCGAGGGCTTCGAGGTTACAGGCGAGGAAATCCGATCTTTTCCAGTGGAATTGGTTGATAAGCCGGAGGTACTCCTGGTCGAGCGTCGTATTTGAAATGGTGCGGCAGTCGGTATTAATATTCAGCGGAACTTTTGCGGTGTAAAGACGATCTACCGGGTGGCGGGCGAGATCGGGGTACATATTCGTTTGCAGGTTGCTGGTAGGGCAGACCTCCAGGAGGATGTTCTTTTCGCGGAGCTGGCGGATCAGGGCTGTATCTTCTATGCTTCTGACGCCGTGGCCTATGCGGGTGGGGTGGAGATCGTTCAGCGTTTCCCGGACGCTTTTTGGTCCCGCGGCTTCGCCGGCGTGCGCCGTACAGGGGATATTATGGGCATTGGCGTAATGGAATGCGGCGATATGTTCTTTTATGGGAAAGCCCGCTTCGTCGCCGGCGATATCGAAACCGACGACGTGTTTGTTCCGAAATTTTTCAACCAATTTTATTGTCGCCATGCTTTGTGCGCTGGTAAAATGCCGGAGCGTGCAGAGGATCACGCCGACCCTAATGCCGGTCTTTTTTATGCCCTCGTCTACCGCGCTGTCGACTGCGGCGACGACCTGTTCTCCCGTAAGCCCTTTGCTGAGGTGCTTGAGGGGCGCGAAGCGTATCTCGGCATAGAGAACGTGGTCCTTTTTGAGTTGGTTGAATATGTCCAGGGTGACGAGGCGCAGGGCGGTCTGCGTCTGCATCAGGTCTACGGCGCGGTCTGCGCGGGTGATGTAGTCGGCGAGGTTCGTGCAGACGGGTGGAGCGATGAACCGGTCCTGGTATTCGCGTGAGGTGATAGAGGGGTTTAGCTGGTGGACCACCTCGTAGCTCAGGGAGCAGTCGAGGTGCAGATGGAGCTCTATTTTGGGCCATGAGCTGACTTCCGCCCCGGTCTGGGCTTGTGTGATCAGGGAGAGGAAAAGGAGTGTGCAGAGGAGGGAGTTTTTTGTCGGCATACGCAAAAATATTCCGCTGGATAGGTTAATTTGGGACATTTGTCCATATGATCAGGAAGAACTCTACCATTCTACGGATAATCGACGGGTTGGCGGCTGCGGGGCAGGCGGGTATATTGGTCCGCAAATTTCCAAAAGGCCATTTGCTGATCGGCCAGGGGACCGCTGTTACGAGCGTATTCTTTATCCGGTCGGGGATCGTCAAATGTTCGTTTGCCGAGGACGAGGATAAGGAGTATATCCTGGAGTTCCTGGGCGAGGGTCAGGTGCTGGGTGAGATCGAGGCTATTTCCGGGATACCGGCCGTCTCAAGCGTGCGCGCGATCAGCGATCTATCCGTATATATGTTCGACAGGGAGAGTTTTTTGAACTTGCTGCAGCGCCGTGAAGACCTTAATGGCGCGATCCTGCTGCTGATGGCGAACCGGTTGGCGGATACGGCCCAGCGATCTGCCCGCCAGCAGCTGAGACCGTTGGAGCACAGTCTGTCGCAGCTGCTCCAGGCGCTGGAACACGAAAAGCTGCCTTGTACCAAACAGGAGCTGGCTAATTACCTGGGTGTTACGCTGAGAAGCCTTAATCGGCTGATGAAGGATCGATAGGCCTGTCGCCGGTAGGGTCGATCGGACGGAGGCAAGGGTGGACAGAAAATTTTGGCGGAATTCAGAAATAGACTATCTTCATTCAACCTTGTTGAATATTTGTAAACAAAGGTTCCAATGAATGAATCCCTGATAGAAGAGCAGCTGGAGAAATTGAATTTAGGTGACAGGATCAAAATGCTTCGGTTGTCGCAGAACCGGACGATGCAGGAGATTGCCGAAGCGAGCGAGCTCTCGAAAAGCATGATCTCCAAGATCGAGAACAACAAGGCCGTTCCATCGGTTGCGGCGCTTGTCAAGATAGCCAGATCGCTCGGTACAACCATTTCGGGCCTGCTGGAGCATGAGGGCTTTCTGAATGCTATTCATGTTACAAAGAAAAAGGCGCTTGAGAACCTGACGCCTACGGACAAGGGATATCTGATCCATCCTTATGCGTCGGGATATCACGCAAAGAAGATGCAGCCGTTCCTGTTCGTGGCGAGAAAGGGCGAGGTAGTGCCGCACGAGCTGTCGCACGAGGGGGAGGAGTTTATGTATGTGATCAGCGGGCAAATGAAGGTCCAGGTGGGCGAGGTGGAGTATTTGTTGAAGACGGGGGACAGCCTGTATTTCAATTCGGTCCAAAAGCACGGGATCATGCCGGTCTCAGACGAGGTGACGTATCTGGATATTTTCGTTTAGGTGGTGAAATAAATTGTTTGCAATGAAATCTCCCTTTGTAAAGACCCTGCTGGCGTCTTTTGGTATCCTCTTTTTTTCTACGAATTCTTTTTCTCAGCAACGGCCACCGGTATCCGCGGCTGAGGTCAACGTGGATCTGGGCAAACCGGCCGGGCCGATGACGCCTGTATGGGCCTGGTTTGGTTATGACGAGCCCAACTATACCTATATGAAGGACGGTAAAAAGCTGCTCACGGAGATATCCCGTCTCAGTCCTGTACCTGTGTACGTACGTTGCCATTCCCTGCTGGTGACCGGCGACGGCAAAGCGGCGCTGAAATGGGGCTCTACGAATGCCTATACAGAAGATGCGAACGGGAATCCCGTCTACGACTGGAGTATAATCGACAGCATTTTCGATACATATATAAAGAGGGGGATGAAGCCGCTCGCGCAGATCGGCTTTATGCCCGAGGCTTTGTCCGTACATCCCGAACCTTACAAGCACGATTGGAAACCTGGCGCTCCCTATGGAAAGATCATGACGGGCTGGGCTTATCCGCCAAAAGACTACAAGAAATGGGGAGAGCTTGTCTATCAATGGGTGAAGCACTCTGTTGACCGGTATGGAAAGAAGGAGGTCGAAAGCTGGTACTGGGAGGTCTGGAATGAACCCAATGGCTATTGGAAAGGGACGATGGATGAGTTCTTCAGGCTGTATGACTATAGCGCGGATGCCGTGAAAAGAGCTTTGCCCACTGCAAAGATCGGAGGCATCGATATCGCGGGGACGGGAGGCGAAAATGCGCAAAAATGGCTGAATGCGTGGGCGAAGCATTGTCTGTACGATACCAACTATGTTACGGGTAGAATTGGTTCGCCGGTCGATGCGATCACCTTTCACGCCAAGGGTTCGCCGCGGCTGGTCGATGGTCATGTGCGAATGAATATGGGCACGCAATTGAGGGATATCGAAGCCGGGTTCAAATTTGTGGCTTCCTATCCGCAGTTCAGGAACCTGCCCGTTATAATCGGCGAATCAGACCCGGAAGGCTGTGCTGCCTGCGGCATGCACACGAATCCGGAGAACGCCTATCGCAATGGCACGATGTATTCGAGCTACACTGCGGCTTCTATTCCGCGCGAATATTTGCTGGCCGATCTCTATAAAGTAAATTTTACCGGGGCGGTTACCTGGGCTTTTGAATTCGAGGACCAGCCCTGGTTCTATGGATTCAGGGATCTGGCGACCAATGGCGTCGACAAGCCGGTGCTGAACGTCTTCCGGATGTTTGGTATGATGAAGGGCAGTCGTGTCGATGTCAGTTCGAGCCAGGGGTATGACCTGCGGACGGCCATCGATTCAAGCTTCAGGAGACCCAATTCAGATATCAATGGTATCGCCTGTAAGAACGCCGGCGGGGCAGCGGTGATGGTATCGAACTATCACGACGACGACGTGAAGGCGGAGGCTGAACAGGTGTCGGTCCGGGTAAAGGGTCTGCCGGTTAAGCAGGTCCTGTTGCATCACTACCGGATCGACGACGAGCATAGCAATTCGTATGAGGTGTGGAAGAAGATGGGCTCGCCTCAAGATCCATCTGCAGAGCAGATAGCGGCGCTCGAAAAGGCAGGACAGCTCGAGCTGCTGACCCCGCCCCGGCGGATCAGAACAAACAACGGAGAGGTTACCATCCACTTTTTGTTGCCCCGGCGGGGCGTATCGTTGTTAAAATTCGATTATTAAAATTGAGTATATGAAAATCAAGTCCATCCGGACAAAATTGTACCAGTGGCACGGGAGCGTAAAGACGAGCGACACCATTTTCGCGACGCCGCTGAGCGCTCTGCCATTTCAGAGCGATGCGCAGGCCCCTTTCCGGTTCTTCAGCTGGCTGGTCGTCGAAATAGAGACGGATGAAGGTCATATCGGTTATGGCAATGCGGGTTTGTGTCCGGATCTTACCCAGCACATCATCGATGCAAAGCTTTCCTCCCTGTTGTTGAATGAGAACCCGCTCAACACCGAATATCTTTTCGAGAAGATGTACCGGTCGACGGTCGCATATGGAAGGAAGGGAGCGGTACTGGCCGCGATCAGCGCCATCGATATTGCGCTTTGGGATATCAAGGGTCTGGTGATGAACCAGCCCGTATTCGTGTTGCTGGGGGGAAGGACCAAGCCATCGATCCCGTCCTATTACAGCCGGTTGTATACGAGGGACCTGGATGCATTGCAGGCGGAGGCGGCGGATTTTAAGCGACAGGGTTTTGCCGGGATGAAAATGCGGTGCGGCTATCCGATGACAGAAGGCATGAAGGGTATGAAGAAGAATGTCGAAATGGTGAGGGTGGTGAGGGAGACGGTTGGCGACGACGTGGACATCATGCTCGAGGCCTATATGGGCTTCGATCTGCCCTATGCGAGACAGCTGCTGAAGGCGATGGAGCCCTATAATCTCCGTTGGGCGGAAGAATTGCTGCTGCCCGATGAGATCCACAATTTCGCCAAACTAAAACAGGGTACGTCTATCCCGCTGTCCGGCGGTGAGCACGAGTACACCCGGTATGGATTTCACGACCTGTTGCAGGCGAATGCGCTGGATATTTTCCAGTTCGATACCAACCGTGTCGGTGGTTTTACCGAAGCCCAAAAGATCTGCAATATGGCTCTCG
>JAFDYE010000483.1 GCA_018267585.1 Bacteroidota bacterium | reverse complement strand
GGCGGCGGAAGGCGTGGAAAAGGTTGGCTGTAGTCGTAATATCAGTAACGACGATATTCCATTCAGCGCACATCTGTAAAAAACGCTCCATGCGGGCGCTGCTATGCTCCGGCCCCTGGCCTTCATAGCCGTGCGGCAGCAACATCGTAATGCCGTTCATGCGCTGCCATTTTTGTTCGGCCGCGACGATGAACTGGTCGATAACCGTCTGAGCGCCATTGCTGAAATCGCCGAACTGGGCCTCCCACAATACCAGGGCATTGGGATTGGCCAGCGCATAGCCGTACTCAAAGCCCAGCACACCATATTCGCTCAGCAGAGAATTGTATATCATGAACTCACCCTTTGCATCAGGGAGGCGGCTGAGACGGTTGTAGATCTCATCGGTATTCTCATCCCGCAATACCGCATGGCGATGGGAAAAGGTTCCCCGCTGAACGTCCTGACCGCTCATCCGGACATCCTTGCCCTCCAAAAGCAGGCTGCCATAAGCGAGCAGCTCACCCGTGGCCCAGTCGACCTTGCCTTCTTCTCTGAACAGCTTTACCTTGTCCTGCAGAAGCTTCTCCACCTTCCTCAGCGGCTTGAAGTCTTCCGGCCAGGTCATAATCGCATCGAATATCTTTTTGAAGTCCGCTTCGGTAACAGCCGTCACCGGGGAATGATCGAAATCAGCGCCCGAAGCCTTGCGAAGGCTCTGCCACCACAACTCGGGTTTCTGATATTTATAAGGCAGCGGATTCTGTTTGACCTCATCCAGTCTCTCCTGCAGATCGGCCCAGAATTTCTTCTCCATCTCCTTGGCCAGCTCCTGCGCGTCGGCCTCTCCGTTCTGCGCCAGATACTGCTGATATATTTCCCGGGGATTGGGGTGCTGGTCGATCAGCGCGTAAAGATGTGGCTGCGTGAATTTCGGATCGTCGCCCTCGTTATGGCCGTGCCGGCGATAGCAGACCATATCGATAAAGACGTCGGAGTTGAACTCCTGTCGATAGCGGGTCGCGATCTCCGCACATTTAACAACCGCTTCCGCATCGTCGCCATTGACGTGCAGCACCGGCGCCTGTATCGTAGCCGCCAGCGAAGTACAGTAGTCTGAACTGCGGGCGTCGTCGAAGTCGGTCGTGAAGCCGATCTGGTTGTTGATGACAAAATGCATCGTGCCCCCGGTATAGTAGCCCTTCAGCTTGCTCATCTGGAGCACCTCATAGACAATACCCTGACCGGCAACCGAAGCATCCCCATGTATCAGGATAGGCAATATCTTGTCGTAGTCGCTTTCGTACATGACATCGGCTTTGGCGCGCGCAAAGCCAACCACCACCGGGTTGACCGCTTCCAGATGGGAAGGGTTGGGCATCAGTTTGAGGTGTACCGTCTGATTCGCCGTGGTCTGCACCTCGCTGCCATAGCCCATATGGTATTTCACATCCCCGCTGCCCATCGTCTGGTCCATCTTTGCCGTGCCCTCGAACTCGCTGAAGATCTGCTCATAGGTCTTGCCCATGATATTGGCCAGCACATTCAGCCGGCCGCGGTGCGCCATCCCGATGACCACT
>JAFDYE010000482.1 GCA_018267585.1 Bacteroidota bacterium | reverse complement strand
TCAACTGTTTGAGCGAATCGATGCCTATTTTGATATGATTCTCGACGTAGTCGTTGGTCACTTTGAGGTCGCTTTCAGCGGTCTTGACGCCTTCGGGGACCATTGGCTGGTCGCTGACCAGGAGGAGTGCCCCGGTCGGTATCTTGTTGTAGAAACCTACAGAAAATATGGTGGCAGTTTCCATGTCGATGGCGTAGGCTCTTATCTTTTGAAGGTATTCTTTGAAGTGCTCGTCGTGTTCCCATACGCGCCTGTTGGTCGTATATACGGTGCCGGTCCAGTAGTCGACCGCGTAGTCGCGGATGGTCGTCGATATGGCCTTTTGGAGAGCAAATGCAGGAAGGGCGGGCACTTCGGGAGGGAAATAGTCGTTGGAGGTACCTTCTCCCCTGATGGCCGCTATGGGAAGGATCAGGTCGCCTAATTTATTCCTTTTCTTCAGCCCGCCGCATTTGCCCAGGAAAAGGACGGCCTTAGGGGCTATTGCGGTAAGCAGGTCCATGACGGTGGCTGCGCCGGGGCTGCCCATACCAAAATTGATAATGGTTATGTCGCCGGATGTGGCGCATTGCATGGCTTTGTGTTCTCCTATGACCTCGACGTTGTGCCACTCAGCGAATAGGTGTACATAGTTATAAAAGTTCGTCAGCAGGATGTATTTGCCAAAATTTTCCAATTTTTCCCCCGTATAACGGGGGAGCCAGTTGCTGACTATTTCTTCTTTGCTTTTCATTCGTAAATTTACCAAATAGTTTTTGCTAATGATCAAAATCTACTATCCACCCTATCCCTTCAAGATCAGGGAGCCTGAACGGAAGAAAGAGGAGATATGGGACGAACTTCGCAAACAATGGGTCCGGCTTACTCCCGAAGAGTGGGTTCGCCAGAATTTTATACAGTACCTGCTGGTCGTAAAGAACTATCCAGCTTCTTATATGGCGGTGGAGAGGAGGATGAAGCTGGGTGAGCTGAACAAGCGTTTTGACCTCCTTATTTTCGACAAGGCTGCCCAGCCCTGGATGCTCGTCGAGTGTAAGGCGATGAATGAGCGGCTGGACAGCCGTGTCCTCTGGCAGGTGCTACGCTATAACATGGCCATACCCGTCAGATATATCGTCATTACCAATGGGGAGGAATGCCATGCATTCGTCCGGGGGGAGAAGGATTTTGAAGACCTTCCGGCTCTTCCTGCCTATAATGAATAGCTAGGGTCTGAGGACCCCGCTGTACATCTTTGTATCGTATCTCAGGATCACTTTTCCGTCGGCAGAGTATTTTTCGAACAGCGTAGCCAGCGCCTCGATCATTTCCGCGTGTCGTTCGCCGGCTCTGGGAATATAGGACGAAGACAATAGTCTTCCCTGGAGGCCTGCGAGGTCGAATTTCTGTGCGTTGTCGAACTGGTCGAGGACGAAGGGTTGTGGCTGGAAGAAGTCTCCGATCCGGAGGTCGTCAATGTTTTTATGATTTACGGTCCTGTAGTCTCCGGCAAAGTGGAGGATCAGGTCTTCATACTCCTGTTCGAAGGGAGTTTGTGTCAGGCGTTCGTTCCATATAAGGGCTATTGTCGCCCCGGGGCGGCTGATGCGTATAAATTCCCGGCGTGTTGCGGCGCGGTCGAACCAATGAAAGGACTGGCCCGCCACGATCAGGTCGACGGAGGCGTCGGCGAGTCCTGTTTTCTCTGCCATTCCGTCGATGGAGGTGAAGCCGCGGTATTGTCCCAGCAGCTCTTCCGCTTTTTTCCGCATAGCTGCGTTGGGCTCTACGGCGAAGACGCGGTTCTTGTTGAGAAGGAAAGGCAGGGTAGATATACCGGTGCCGGAGCCGATGTCGGCCACTATCCAGCCGGGTCTGACCTTTAAAGTGGTAAGGATTGCTTCGGGATAGGTTGGGCGATATTTGACATAGTCTTCGACCCGGTCGGTGAATCGTTGAGTGCTGTCCATTGTTTGAAGGTACATAAAAAACCGTCAATGCGGCCTGGTGAGGGCGGGTCAGGCTTTAAAAAGAAACTCCCGCCCGGGCAGGAGTTTGCTTCGGGCAGGAATTTCTTTAAAAAGTTGTCGGAGCCTATTATGGGAAGATACCCAGCTCAGCGTAGGACGTGCCCACTTTGTTGATGGCCACGACATAGGCGGCGGTGCGCATGTCGGGGATGCTGGGGTTGGCTTTCCAGGCATCCATGATCTCGCGGGTTGCGGCGATCATGGTCTCTTCCAGTCCGCTGTATACCAGGTCGACCTCGTCGGCGCCGTGCATGATAAATTCTTTTTCTTTCTGGCTGACCTTTTTACCGGTGAGTCCTTCTATCTGACTGAGGATATGGCTGTTCATATTTTCGGTAAACCTTTTTTCCATGCGTCCGTAGCGTACGTGGCTGAGGTTTTTCAGCCACTCGAAATAGGACACGGTTACCCCGCCGGCGTTGAGGTACATGTCGGGGACGACCAGTATCCCTTTCTTTACGAATACTTCGTCGGCTTCGGGTGTAAGGGGGCCGTTGGCGGCCTCGCCGATGATCTTTGCCTTTACATTTGGGGCATTGGTCCCGTTGATGACATTCTCGAGTGCCGCGGGGATAAGGATATCACATTCCAGCTCGAGCGCGTCTCCTGAGGTGGTAATATTTGTTGCTCCGGGGAAATTGAGGATGCTGCCGGTTTTCTTCCGGTGCTGGAAGACCTCTTCTTCGTTGAGGCCATTCGGGTTCGTGATGGCGCCTTCGTATTCTGCGAGGGCGATCACTCTGGCGCCGCCTTCGCGGAAGAATTTGGCGGCGTGATAGCCTACATTGCCCATACCCTGTACGATAACGGTTTTACCTTCGATACCGGGTTTCATCTTCAGGCGGCTCATGATGTCCGGCATATTACAGACCTCGCGGATGCCGTAGAAGACGCCCAGGCCTGTTGCTTCGCGGCGGCCGCGGACTCCGCCCTGGGAAACGGGCTTGCCGGTAACGCAGCCCAGGGCGTCGATCTCGCCGGGGCGCATGCTCATGTAGGTATCGAGTATCCAGGCCATCTCACGTTCGCCGGTGCCGTAGTCGGGAGCGGGTACGTCGGTGCCGGGGCCGATAAAGTTCTTTTTTATCAGCTCGGAGGTATACCGGCGGGTGATCTTTTCCAGTTCGTAGGGAGTGTACTTCTTCGGGTCGATGCTGATCCCTCCTTTGGCGCCGCCGAAGGGGACGTTGACGATGGCGCACTTGAAGGTCATCAGGGCGGCAAGGGCCATTACTTCGTCCAGGTTGACGGAGGGGGCGAAACGGATACCGCCTTTGCAGGGGGTCTTGTGGTGAGAGTGTTGTACGCGGTAAGCTTTTATCACTTCGATCTTGTCCCCGATCTTTACGGGGAAGAACATGCGGTACACGGCATTGCATTGTTTGATCTGTTCGAGGATGCCGGGGTCCCAGCTGGTGTGCTTTGCTGCTTTGTCGAAACTTTTCTCTACGGCTTCGAAAAACTTGTATTCCATTTGGCTTGGTTTAATGTGAGATTTCGGAAGTGGAAGCAATCGTTATTTTTTTGGGCGACCACCTTGTCCGAACCTTACTTATTATTAAAGTCTTTTTCCAGCTTGGTAATCTTTCTGTCCAGTCGGATAACGTAGATAAACAATCCCAGAAGTATCGTCACCAGTACGGCTATTACTACGTATATCTTTCCGTCTGCTCTGAACCTGTCGGCCATTTCGACCTTTGACGTGTCGCCGGTTGGCTGTGCCCAAAGGGTAATGGCCATCAAACAGGCCAATAACGTGAATAGTGGTTTGTAAATTTTCTTATGCATTACGAAGTTTTCTTGCTTGGTTGGGGGCCGGGTGCAGATCTTCTTTCTTCTCTGTCAGGATAGCCAGTCTGATCCTGAGGGTTGTTATCCAGACTCCCAGCAGGGTCCATCCGGGTACGGCCCCGGGCCAGAAGACGACCCTCATCCGGGCGTCGATATCGTGCGTATCCAGTGCGGGATTGCCCATGCCGCCGGGGTGAAGGCTTTCCATCAGCCTCGGGATTATCCATATCGTCGGCATCAACATGGCAAACGCGAAAATGTTGTAGACGGCGCCGATCCTTGCGCGTTTATCCATATCCGTCATTGAATTGCGAAGGACCAGGTAGGCCAGGTAGATGAGGAGGGCGATGACTGCGCCCAGCTGTTTGGGGTCGCTGCTCCAGAAGGCTCCCCATGTCCAGCGGGCCCAGATGGAGCCGGTTGTGAAGCCCAGTATGCCGAATACGATGCCTCCCCTGGTATATTCGAGGGCATAGATATCGTATTTGTGATTGTTTGTGCGGAGATAGCGTACGGAGTAGATGACGGAGACCGTGAACAGCACCATCATGGCGAACCACATGGCCACATGGAAATAAAGGTTCCGGATGGTCTCATTGAGGATGGGTTTCGCCGGAACGCTTCCGAGGAACCCTGCTATGAAGGTGTAGACAAGTAAGACCCCGCATAATATTTTCCACCATTTCTGACGAATCATACGACTTTCTTGATTTATACCGATTTGCGAACTCCGCGCAAAGTTAATAGGAAAAACCTCAGTCCTTCCATAAAAATGGAAAAAGAATCAGGGACAGTGCGATGATCATGGCGTCCAGTCCGAGCAGCACGGCGCTCATCGTCGCCAGGCCTCCCTGTAAGACGTCTTCGAAGGCAATGTTCGATATTTTGCTCAGCAGCAGCAGCTGAGGGATGATCAGGGGAAAACCGAGGATCGCCATCAGGGCTGCATTTTGCTGGGCGCGCGCCGCGATGGCTGCCAGAAAAGTGAAGACGAGGCTGAGGCTTATCCCTCCGAGACAGCTGATCGCAACAAAGGACAGGGGGTTGGGCATCGGATTGCCGAGCATTAGTACGAAAAGGCCGAGGCTAACCAGGCTCATAAGGATCATCAGCAGGGCATTGAACAGCAGCTTGGACAGGATAAAGTCTTTGGGGCCTGCGATGGTATAGAAATAGAGGAGGCGGCCTTTTCCTTCCTGCAGAAAGCTTTTGGCGACGGCGTTTACGCAGATGAACAGCTGCATCATCCAGAAAAGGCCTTTCCAGACCGTGCTTTCCGGCCCGCCCATGGACAGATAAAGGACGAAAATGGTAGAGGCGACGTACAGCAGGACGCCATAGAAGGTGTACTGCTGCCGTATTTCCAGCAGAAGATCTTTGCGAAAAAGTGTTAATATGTGTTTGGCTGAACTGATCGATCCGGGTTTTGGCCCACAAATGTAGGGGCTGTTCAATTCTAAAGAATCGTTAAATTTTATTTTGCGGATGTCTGTTAAGGCAGGGTATAGTAGCAGTGGCGGCACCGGGGTTCATAGGTATCTTTTTCACCCAGCAGTATCTGTCCTGTCCGGGCTTTCTTACGGTAGGAATAGTTTGCAATATTTCCACATTTCACACAAATGGCATGTAACTTGGTTATATATTCAGCTTTGGCAAGCAGATGAGGCATCTGTCCGAAGGGTTTGGCAGCGTAGTCCATGTCCAGGCCTGCGACGATCACCCGGGCACCCCGGACAGCAAGCTGGTCGCAGACTTCCGGCAATTGATCGTCAAAGAACTGGGCCTCGTCGATGCCGATAACGTCGACTTCGCCGGCCATCAGGAGTATCGTCTGGGAGTTATCGATCGGTGTTGACTGGATGGCATTTTCGTCATGGGATACGATATTCAGCTCATGGTAGCGGGTATCCATGGCCGGCTTAAAGATCTCGACCCGGAGGTTGGCAATTTTAGCACGTTTTAGCCTTCTGATCAGTTCTTCTGTTTTCCCGGAGAACATTGATCCGCAAATGACTTCGATCCAGCCGCGTTTTTCACCCTTGATATGGGGTTCAATGAACATATACTACTTATAAATTAGGTTCGGAATTTGTTATAACTTTATAGGACACTAGATTTTTTACGGTTCACACCACACTTTCTAACCCAAAAGTGCTCTTAAACAGTGCTATGGAACGACTTAAAGAACTGATTACCCGACTGAAAGAGCAGTTTGACCATCAGGCCGAACCTGCTCAGCTCCTTGAGATCACCCGGCTTCTGGAAGCGGAGCTCCAGATCATGGCCAGTCAACCCGCCCCTGCGAAGGTAATGCCGACGAAGATAGCGGTTATGATGCCATCCGCTGCAAAAATCGTTGCAGGCCAGCAACAGCCGAGGAAAGAATCCGCCCCTGCGGTCAGTGCCAGCGTGATCGGCAACGGTCAGACGAATTCCGGCGTCGCGTTGGAGGCCGGGATCGAGGTGGAGGCTGCAATTACGGCGGCGCCGGTAGCCGGTGTCAATGGAGGCGTTTCGGGCGTTGCGGCGTCTGGCGTCAACAACGGAAGCGTCGCAACGGCTACGAATGGCAGCATTGCCAGGAAGACGATAGATGCCCCTCCCGGCAAGGGGCCGGAAAGGGGACAGTGGCCGTTCGATCCGCTCGCGGAGAAGCCGACGGACCGGTTTACCCTTTCTCAGAAGTCGCGGGAGATCAATGATGTAATAGGCAGTGGCAACTCATCCCTTAATGACAGGCTGCGGTCTGATGTAGCGGACCTGAAGTCTACGCTCAACGATTCCCCTGTTCGCGACCTGAAGAAGGCGATCGGCGTTAATGATAGATATGTATTTATTAATCAATTGTTTAGGGGAGATGAAGTGATGTACGAGCGGAGTCTGAAGACCATCAATGGGTTCAGGATCCTGCCGGAGGCCGAGTATTGGATGGAGCGTGAGCTGAAGGTAAAGCTGGGTTGGGATGAGAATCGGGAGACTACCCGGCATTTCTATCAGCTGGTCAAGAGGCGTTTTTCATAGATGTACCTGATAATCCTGTCTGTAGCACCTTTTTTTGAGTGGACATAGTTCCGGGATGCTGCGCCAGTCTCGAGGCATTCCTGTGGATTTTGTAAGAGGCGGTTAAAAACTTTTTCGGCTTCGAGTGCGCTGTCTATGATCAGTCCGCCTCCGCACTCGTTGAGCTCAACTGCCTCGATATATTTTTCTATGACCGGTCCAAAAACGACCGGTTTGCCATATACCGCGGCTTCCAGGACATTATGTACGCCGTCATCTCCGAATCCACCTCCCACATAAGCGATTGTAGCATAGCGATATAGTCGTGACAGCATACCTATATTGTCGATGATGAGCACGTTGGGTTCCGGCCATCCTGCTGGTGCTCCGGTGGCGGTCCTGCCATTTTTTTCCCACACTGAATATCTTACCGCATGGCGGAAGAGTCCTTCTATTTCACGCAGTCTGTCTTCGCCGATCTCGTGTGGGGCAATGATAAAGCGGATATCCGGATGGGTATTGGCATAGTGATCCAGTTCTTCTTCGTCTTCTTCCCAGGTGCTGCCGGCGACGATGACGGGCCGGGCGCCGCAGAAGGCATCGATCTGTGGCAGGGGAGCGCCGCTTTCTGCTATTTCGATCACCCGGTCAAAGCGGGTATCACCGCTGACGCTTACCTGGTCAGTCAACCGCAGCCGGCTCAATAAGGTCTTTGAGGTATCGGTCTGAACGAAGAGGTGGGTGAAGCATTCGAGCATGTAGCGGTGAAGGCGTCCATACCAGTGAAAGAATGGCTGGTCGGGACGAAACACGCCGGATATCAGCAGCGCCGGAATATTCCGTTTTTTCAGCTCTGCCAGAAAATAGTACCAGTAGTCGTATTTCACCCAAAGCACCAGGTCTGGTTTTATGAGGTCAACGAATTGTCTTGCATTTCCGGGGCTGTCCAGCGGCAAATAAAAGATATGGTTGGCGAGGGGATAGGTTTTTCTGGTCTCGTAGCCGGAGGGGGAGAAAAAGGTGAGTATGATGCGGCATTCCGGTGATCTTTGGTGCAGGTTTTCAAGGACGGGGCGTCCTTGCTCGAACTCCCCGAGTGATGAACAATGCATCCAGATCGTCTGACCCCCGGTGACAGGGGACGATGAAAGGGAGGCTTTCATCCTGTCGAAGAGGTCCTTTCTTCCTTCCAGCCAGAGCTGGGCCTTCCGGTTCCAGGGCGATATGAGGCGGATACCTATCTTATACAGCCATAAAAAAATGTGATAGAAAAGAATGCTCAACGTCTCCGATTTTGTGTTTGAATAGTTACTGATTCATGTCCGCAGTCACTGGTCCTGAAGCCTATAACATTGGATAAACCACATTTTTGCAGTAGGTTTGTGCCCCCAAGGGAATATAAATTACCACATCATTTCAAATAAACGTACAAACTATGCGGCCCATCCAAATGGTAGATCTTAAACGGCAATATACAAATATAAAGAGTGAAGTTGACTCAGCCATCCAGGAGGTTTTAGATAACACGTCATTTATCAATGGAAAGGCCGTCGCCGATCTTGCAGCAGGTCTTGGCGGCTATGTGGGTTCGAAGCACGTCATCCCCTGTGCGAATGGTACCGATGCCCTGCAGATAGCGATGATGGCCCTTGATCTGCAGCCTGGCGACGAGGTCATCACTCCTTCTTTTACCTATATCGCCACGACCGAGGTGATCGCTCTGCTAAAGCTGAAGCCGGTGTTTGTCGAGGTTGATCCCAGGACCTTCTGCATCGATCCTGCCGCTGTCGAGCGGGCTGTCACGTCCAGGACCAGGGCCATTGTCCCGGTGCATCTTTATGGTCAGGCTGCTCCGATGGAGGAGCTGCTTCGGATAGCTAAAAAGTTTAATCTTTTTATCATAGAAGATAATGCCCAGGCAATCGGAAGTAATTATATCTTCGCCGGCGGCGCCATAAAAAAGACCGGGTCCATCGGTACGATCGGGACGACGTCCTTCTTCCCGTCAAAAAATTTGGGTTGTTACGGAGACGGGGGGGCAATATTTACAGATGATGATGCGTTAGCTAGCCGGTTGAAAATGATTGCGAACCATGGGCAGAGCCGACGATATTATCACGATCTTGTAGGCTGCAACAGCCGTCTGGATTCCATCCAGGCAGCCGTGCTGAATGTGAAGCTGAAAAAACTGGATGAGTACATCTCCGCCAGACGTGCCGCCGCCGACTATTACGATAATGCCTTTAAGGCTCATCCTAAGATCATAACGCCCTATCGGGCATCCTATAGCCACCATGTATTTCATCAGTATACGCTTGTCCTGGAAGGTGTGGACCGGGATGGTCTGAATACCTTTCTGATGGGGAAGAATATACCCTCGATGATCTATTATCCAGTGCCCGCGCATCGTCAGCAAATGTTTGCGTCCCTTGGTGGGGGAGATTTTCACCTCGAGACCACAGACTGGCTCACCGAAAGGGTCATTTCCCTTCCGATGCATACAGAGCTGGACGAAGAACAACTGAGAACCATAACCACGGCAGTTTTGGAATTCGTTGACCGCGCGTAAGCAGGTTTGACAATTTTTGGCATGATTCTGACTAAAAAACTGACTTAAAACCTAAAAAGGATTTTTATGAAAATCGCTGTTATTGGAACCGGCTATGTAGGGCTCGTTACGGGAACCTGTTTTGCAGAAACCGGTAATGATGTTATTTGTGTGGATATCGACACCAGCAAGGTGCAAAAACTTTCCAATGGTCAGATCACCATCTATGAACCAGGTCTGGAAAAGCTTTTCCTTCGGAACCTGAAGGAAGAGCGGCTGAAATTCACTACCGATCTTGAAGCCGGCATCAGGGACGCGGAGATCGTATTTCTTGCGCTGCCGACCCCTCCGGGTGAGGACGGGTCTGCCGACCTTAAATATATTCTTGGTGTTTCTGATCAGCTGGGTCAGCTGTTGAAAGGCTATAAAGTGATCGTCGACAAGAGTACCGTACCGGTGGGGACGGCTGAAAAGGTGCGGGCTGCCATTGCGAAGAACTACAAAGGTGAGTTCGATGTGGTTTCCAACCCGGAGTTTCTCCGCGAGGGTGTTGCGGTGGACGACTTTATGAAGCCAGACCGTGTGGTCATAGGTGCGGGGTCAGAGCGTGCGCGCAAGACGATGGGGGACCTTTATGCGCCCTTTGTCCGCCAGGGTAATCCTGTCATTTATATGGACGAGCGTTCTGCGGAGCTCACCAAATATGCCGCCAACTCTTTCCTGGCTACCAAGATCACCTTTATGAATGAGGTGGCTCTGCTTTGTGAGCGCCTTGGAGCCGACGTGGATATGGTAAGAAGGGGCATCGGCAGCGACGAGCGGATCGGGAAGCGTTTTCTTTTCCCGGGTATCGGATACGGGGGCAGCTGCTTTCCCAAGGACGTGCAGGCGCTTGTAAAGTCGTCGCAAGAGGTCAGCTATGATTTTCGTATACTCAATGCTGTTATGGATGTGAATGAAAAGCAAAAGCTGCACCTGATGCCGAAGATCAAAAAGTTCTTTGGGGATCTCAAAGGGAAGCATTTTGCATTGTGGGGTCTGGCGTTCAAGCCCAATACGGACGATATCCGTGAAGCGCCGGCGTTGTATATGATCGACATCCTGGTCAAGGAAGGCGCTACAGTGAGCGTATTTGATCCGGAGGCCATGAACAATGTGCGAAACCTTATCGGGGATAAGGTCATCTACGCGGAAAGCCAGTACGATGCCCTGGAAGGGGCCGACGCGCTGATCATTGCAACTGAATGGAACGAGTTTCGCACCCCCAACTTCCTGAAGATCGTCACTTCTTTGAAGAACAAGGTCATATTCGACGGCCGCAATCTTTTCGATATAGCAGCGATCCGGGAACTGGGGTTCTACTATGAGAGCATCGGTCGTGCGCCTGCTAACCCATCCGATAAAAAATAACCAAAATAAGAGAACACAAATGAGCAACGAACGCGTATTGATCACAGGTGCCGCAGGTTTTCTTGGCTCCCATCTCTGTGACCGTTTCATCAAAGAGGGCTACAAGGTTATCGGGATGGACAATCTCATCACCGGAGACCTTCGCAATATCGAGCATTTGTTCAAGCTGGAACAATTCGAGTTCTATCATCACGACGTAAGCAAGTTCATCCATGTACCGGGCGATCTGAAATATATTCTGCATTTTGCTTCGCCGGCGAGTCCGATAGACTATCTGAAGATACCTATCCAGACCCTGAAGGTGGGCTCTCTCGGGACGCACAACTGCCTGGGTCTGGCAAAGTCGAAGAAGGCGCGTATTCTCGTGGCCTCTACTTCGGAGATATATGGCGATCCCCTGGTTCACCCGCAGCCCGAAGAGTACTGGGGGAATGTCAATCCTGTAGGTCCCCGGGGCGTGTACGACGAAGCCAAGCGCTTCCAGGAAGCGATGACGATGGCCTATCATACTTTCCATGGTCTGGAGACGCGTATAGTGCGTATTTTCAACACCTATGGACCGAGGATGCGGCTTAATGACGGCCGGGCGCTGCCGGCTTTTATTGGTCAGGCTTTGCGTGGCGAGGACCTTACGGTCTTTGGCGACGGCAGCCAGACGCGTTCGTTCTGTTATGTAGACGATCTCGTGGAAGGCATCTATCGTCTTCTCATGAGTGACTACCACCTTCCGGTGAATATTGGAAATCCTTCGGAGATAACGCTCAAGCAATTTGCCGAGGAGGTCATTTCGCTTACGGGTACCAAGCAGAAGATCGTCTACAAGCCTCTTCCGGTGGACGACCCCAAACAGCGTCGCCCGGATATTACGAAAGCCAGGGAGATACTGGGTTGGGAGCCCAAGGTAGAGCGTAAGGACGGCCTCAAGACGACGTATGAGTATTTCAAGTCCCTGCCGCCGGAAGAGTGGGTAAAGCAACCGAAGGAATTTTCCAGCAAAAGCTAACAGCGAAACCTAAACCTTAATAATAATATGAGTGAAGCTAAGATCTACGATGACCTCCTCTCAAAAAAGGCCAAGCTGGCCGTTATTGGTCTGGGGTATGTAGGACTACCGATCGCCCTGGAATTTGCACGAAAGATATCCGTTATCGGCTTTGACATCAATAACCGCCGGATACAGATGATGCGGGCCGGCCTTGATCCCAGCAAAGAGGTCGATGCCGCAGACTTCAAGGACCGTGACATTGTTTTTACGGATGACCTGGAAGTGCTCCGGGAGGCGAGGTTCTTCATCGTAGCCGTGCCTACGCCCGTAGATAAGTACAACGTACCCGATCTCAAGCCGTTGGTCGGCGCTTCAAATACAGTCGGAAAAGTGCTGAAGAAGGGAGACTATGTGGTTTACGAGTCTACCACCTATCCCGGGTGTACAGAGGAGGACTGTCTTCCTCTTCTGGAGAAGCACTCCGACCTCAAGCTGGCGCAGGGGGATTTCAGCCTGGGCTATTCTCCCGAGCGTATCAACCCCGGGGATAAGAAGCATACGCTACGGACGGTAGTAAAAGTCGTATCCGGCAATACCGACCTTTCGTTGAACGAAATAGCAAAGACGTACGAGCTGGTTGTGGATGCCGGGGTTCATCGTGCGCCTTCTATCAAGGTTGCCGAAGCGTCCAAGATCATCGAGAACACCCAGCGCGATCTCAACATCGCCCTGATGAACGAATTATCTCTTATCTTTGACCGGATGAGCATCAATACTTATGATGTCATTGAAGCGGCCGGCACCAAATGGAATTTTCTTAAGTTCCAGCCGGGTCTCGTTGGCGGTCACTGTATCGGTATAGATCCTTATTATCTCACGTATAAGGCGGCTGCGCTGGGTTATGAGTCGAAGGTGATCGCTTCTTCGCGGTATATCAATGACGATATGGCGCGGTATGTTGCCCGTAAGATCATCACCCATGTGTTGCGTATTTCCAATGATCCGAAGGTTTTGATCATGGGTGTGACCTTTAAGGAGAATGTCAGTGATATCCGCAATTCCCGCATCGTAGACACGGTAAAGGAGTTGCTGGCCTTCAATATTCATGTCGACGTCGAGGACCCGTATGCGGTGGAAGAGGAGGTCCATGAGGAATACGGACTGCATCTTTCGCGCAAGAACAGCGGCGACTATGATGCGGTCATTATCACCGTGCCTCACGTACAGTACAAGGATCTGGACGATGCTTATTTTACGTCGATCACCAGGGACGGGGCCATTATCGCTGACCTGAAGGGCACTTATAAGAACAAGATCGCAAAAAGAAAATACTGGAGCCTATAACAGCGATGAAGTACAGTAAAACGATCATGATCACAGGCGGCGCCGGATTTATCGGGTCGCACGTCGTACGCTTATTCGTGCGGAAGTATCCGGATTATCATATTGTCAATCTGGATGCGTTGACCTATGCAGGAAACCTGGCAAACCTGGATGATATAAAGGATGCTCCCAATTACACATTTGAAAAAGGCGATATCGTTGATGAGGCGCGACTGAAAGAGCTGTTTGCCCGGTATGCTTTTGATGCCGTCATTCACCTTGCTGCGGAGAGTCATGTAGACCGGAGCATCATGGACCCGCTGGCCTTTGTCCGGACGAACGTGCTGGGTACTGTCAATCTGCTCCATGTGAGCCGATCTTTCTGGAAGGATGATCCGGAAGGCAAGCTCTTTTATCATGTTTCGACAGATGAGGTATACGGCTCTCTGGGCGCCGAAGGATTTTTCACAGAGGAGACCCCATACGATCCAAGGTCGCCATATTCGGCTTCCAAGGCCGCTTCCGACCATTTCGTAATGGCATGGCACCATACCTATGACATGCCGGTCATTCTGTCCAATTGCTCAAACAACTATGGGTCCAACCACTTTCCGGAGAAGCTGATCCCCCTTATGATCAACAATATTATCCATAATAAGCCGCTACCCGTCTATGGCAAGGGGGAGAATGTGCGGGACTGGCTATTTGTGGAGGATCATGCGGCTGCGATCGACACGATCTTTCATAAAGGCAAGCCAGGGGAGAAATACAATATCGGCGGCTTCAATGAGTGGAAGAACATCGATATCGTGAATCTGCTTTGTAAGATCATGGACAGGAAGCTGAACCGTCCTGCAGGTGAGTCAGCGAAGCTGATCACCTATGTCAAAGACCGTCCAGGGCATGATCTTCGCTATGCCATCGATGCGACGAAGCTCAATAAGGAGCTGGGCTGGAAGCCTTCACTCCAGTTCGAGGAAGGCCTGGAGAAGACGGTGGACTGGTACCTCAGCCACCAGGATTGGGTAGCGGCCGTGACTTCGGGCGATTATCAGAAATACTATGCGGAGCAATATATCAAAAGATAAAGTAAATGCCTTTTACTACTACCGAGTTTCCGGGACTGCTGGTATTTGACCCAGTGGTATACAAGGACGAGCGGGGCTATTTTCTTGAGACGTACAATGAGCAGGCCTGGGAAAAGCAGGGAATATCCATTCGATTTGTCCAGGACAACCAGTCCTTTTCCCGTCATGGGGTGATCCGTGGTCTTCACTATCAGCTGGAGCCCTACCAGCAGGCAAAGCTTATCCGCGTGCTGTCGGGCAGGATAATCGATGTGGCCGTCGATCTTCGCCGGGGCTCTCCTACGTATGGCAGGCATATGGCTATCGAATTGTCGGCGGAAAATAGAAAGCAATTCTTTATTCCCGCAGGTTTTGCGCACGGCTTCTCGGTCATCAGCGAGACAGCGGAGGTATCTTATAAATGCGATGGGTTTTATCACAAGGACAGCGAAGGAGGAATCCGTTATGATGATCCGGTGCTGAACATTGACTGGAAGGTGTCTGCGGATGAGGCTATCGTTTCCGAAAAGGACAGGGAGCTGCCGGTCCTGGCCAATTGTCGCAATAATTTTGAGTTTAAAGGATAATGCAAAGGATCATTGTCACCGGAGCAGGAGGTCAGCTGGGCCGGGAGCTTCAGGCTCTTGCCGCGGCATTCCCTGCGCTGGAATTTGTGTTTGCAGACCGCGGCCTCCTGTCGATTGACGATCCGGGCCAAATTGCTTCTTTTTTTGACGATAACCGCTGCGACTGGTGTATCAACTGTGCTGCATATACAGCGGTCGATAAGGCTGAGACGGAGAAAGAGGCTGCGTTTCGAATCAACGGAGATGCACCCGGCTGGCTGGCGCGGGCTTGCAAGGTATTTGGCGCCCGTTTGATACATATTTCGACGGATTATGTATTTGACGGCAGCTCGTCCACTCCTCTGCGGGAAGATGATAGAACGGCGCCGATCAATACGTATGGGGCTTCCAAGCTGGAAGGAGAGGAGAATGCGCTTCGGGAGCACCGTGACGGCACGCTGATCATTCGTACTTCCTGGGTGTATTCGGAGTTTGGCAATAATTTCGTCAAGACCATGATGAGACTGATGGGGGAACGGCCTGCCATTAACGTGGTTAATGACCAGATCGGCTCGCCTACTTATGCCGCTGATCTGGCTGCGGCTATTCTACATATCGTTGCCGGCTCCCACTGGGCGCCTGGCATCTACAACTATAGTAACGAGGGAATCATAAGCTGGTATGATTTTGCGCTGGCGATCCGGGTACTTATCGGCAGCAGCTGCCAGGTCAATCCTATTCCCAGTGCCGATTTCCCTACTCCTGCGCGCCGGCCTCGCTATTCCCTGCTCGACAAGACCCTGATCAAAAAAATCTATGGCCTGACCATACCGGACTGGCGTGACAGCCTGGAAGTCTGCATCTCCCGGCTACAATCTACCCCTAAGAACAAATAAATATTTCCCTTAATGTGGAAAACTTAAAGCCCTAGGGTCTTTAACATATTCTTGATTAGCCTCATGCATAAACGGATATAAAACCGGTGCAAGTTCCGGCATTTTTGACCGGTTGTCTTTTCTAATAGCGCCGCCCATTTCTTGAGGATTGCCGGATCGATCAAAGTTTTATAGCTTGCACCGTGAAAGATCAAACTGACGCCTGTCTACGTCGCTGATCGATCGAATTTAATCCATACTTATGAAACCTGTCTACACATTCAGGGTTGTCCTGCTTATCCTAATCAACCTGAGCTGCCTGCCCGGCGCCTCGCATCTTCTGGCGGAAGGCACTAAACAGGTAATGCCAAATAGCACTCAGGGTACGGGTCTCATTGTTTCCACCACTTCGTCTTTTCCGCTTGGTAATGTAGGTTCCTTTCTCGGCGCCCCGGTGGACCAGCGAATCTATTTTTATGTCAAGGACTGGCAGAATGAATCCCTGTATTATGGATTCCACTGGGAAACGCTTGCTCCGAGCGGGACGATCAGCGTGTATACTAACGTTTATATGCGGATCTATGACCCTACGGGGGCGCAGGTCGGGTCTCCTATACTTTTGCCGAGTTCAACTGGCAACGGCTATCTGAGCTCTTATAGTCAGGCGGCCGCGGGTCCTTCCATCGGGGGTTCGCCATTTGGCTATAAGGCGCTGACCTTTAAGCCCTCCATGAACGGCGACTACTATGTCTCCTTCTACCAGAGCAATGACAACGGCGCTACTGACGCGGGCGAGTCGATGCTGTCCAAGTGGTTCGATATGACGGTTGTCAACACAACGCTCAGTACGGCGGCCAAGGGTCGTATTCACTGTAATGAATGGGCTTTTTCAGTATATAATGTTTCTAATGATTTGCAGGACCCAACAGTCTCGGCCTGTTCGCAATTTATTGCTTATACCAAGGACAAGGTCTCTGTGAGCGTCCAGTTCCCTCCGGCCGGCGGTTTTAAGCCTCTGTCTTTTATCGTCGCATTCAATGATTTTGGCGTCGCGAATAATGGCAACTGGATCACGGATCGTAAGTCCATTGTGTTGCCCAAGCTGGTGGCCCCCTATCTGCAGGGGGGGTATCCGGTATTCCTGCAGTCGCCGGATGCTACGGTGTATCCACCTGCGAGCATTCCCAGTAATCCCGTGCTGCTGGCCCCTGTCATAGCCGGCTGCCCACCCGGGCCTTACAACGTGCGTTTTTATGCCCCACAGGACGGTGACTACTATATGCTTTTTGACCTGAATGGTGTTCCTGGTTTTCAGAATCATACGGCCGACCGTTTTGTCGAGCTGCCGGCGCAAAGTGCCGGAGTGGTTACCTATGTATGGGACGGAAAGGATGGGTTGGGTAACGTTGTGCCAGCCAATACGAGCTTTAATATTATCTTTTCATTCCGGGAAGGGCGTATCAATATTCCCATCTATGATGCTGAGCTCAATGTCAACGGGTTCACTGTGGGTGGCGTAGCACCGTTGTCGCAACCCAATAACCCCCTGTTTTGGGACGATACTCAGATATATAGCAGAGGCAGCGACTGCTCGGACAACAACAACAACTATACCGGCATAGGTTATGACAATTCGGTTGTAGGGGTCAAGCCTCCTACCTACTCGACAGACCCGCAGGTTGGCCGTGCCTGGAATGGAAATGGCAATCCGACCAATGTCATCCCTGCGCCGGCGGTCAAATACGGAAGCACCAATAACGACGCCGATAATGTTCAGTGTAATGACTATGGGAATGCCCGTCTGCTGAATACCTGGACCTGGGGGATCATCGATTCCTCGACACAATCGGTCACCCTGAGTTGTATAACGGTCAGCGGTACGGTTTGGGATGATGCCGACGGCAGCGCGAATGGGGATACCACGAATATTCGGACGAACGGCGAATCCGGTGTCAATGCCGGAGGTACACTGTATGCCAATCTTGTCGACCCTATTACCAATAATGTGCTGTACTCCACTGCTGTAGCTTCGGATGGGACATTTACCCTGCTGAACTGTCCTGTCAATGCCAGCGGCATGGAGATCGCTATTACGACCACGCAGGTAGCCAACGGGAGCCCGGTGCCTGCTCCCGGCGTCAGCGCCGGATGGATAAACACCTCTCTGCTGTTGCGTGTCTTTAATTCGACAAATTATTCGATCACCGGACAGGATTTTGGCATCGAACAGCTGCCGAACTCCTATGACCAGAATTATACCATTGCGATGCCGGCGCAGAATGCGCTGGTCACCCTCAATGGCGCGGGGACTGTCGCAAGCCCTGGCCCCCTGGTGGGTTCGGACCCCGAAGACGGGTCTCTGGGCTCGGGCAGGAATGTCGTTATCACGTCTGTCCCGTCCAACGAGCAATTGTATTATGGCGGAGTCCTGCTGACCAACGGCTACCGGATCAGCAACTACAATCCGGCCCTGCTGCAGGTGAAGTTCACTACTATCAACACCGTGATCTCTACGTCGTTCACTTATGCCTATCTTGATGCTGCGGGTAAGCAGGACCCGTCTCCGGCCACCTACACTATCAATATGTCCACGGTGCTGGCCAGTACCTTTGGATCCTTTACCGGCCGCAGCTCCGACTATGGCAATGTGCTTAGCTGGACCTCCTATGGCGAGATGCCCGGCGTACAATTTACCGTCGAGCGCAGCAGCGATGGGCTGAATTTTGCCGCTGTGGGCACTGTAGCCGGAGCTGGCAACGGCGCCGACGTAAATCACGTTTATACGGACAAGAGTCCTACCCCTAATACCGCTACATATTATCGTCTTAAATGGACAGATGGCAATGGCAATTTTGCCTACAGCAATGTGGTGACGATCGCTGCCGCTGCAGGTAGTGTTGTGCTGGACGTTTCGCCGAACCCTTTTGGGTCTCAGGTAACCGTCCGGTTGAACATCGCCAGGGCGGAGCGTGTCGCTATCCGGCTGCTCGACAGCAGGGGTATGGCGCTTAAGCAGGCGCGTTATCAGGGAGCGAAAGGTGTCAATTCCTTTGTGATCAACGACCTTTCCTCGCTGCCTTCTTCTGTCTATTTTGTCCAGATCGTACTTGCTGACCAGGTTTTCGTGAAGAAAGTTTTTAATCAGTAGCTGATAAGGGAGCTTCTCCGGAGGCTCCCTCCCCTTTTGCCCGACCGTGCTTAACCTTAAATCCAAGCCGGCATGAAATTCCTATTGCCTGTCGTCCTGCTCACGACTACGTGGGGGGAATGCACCTACGCGCAAAACAACCAGGCTGTTTCTTCAGCTGAAGTGAACAAGATCCTGCTGGGTACCTACAATCCTGTGAACTACCAGGCGACGACGGTCATCACCGACCCCGGCGTCATCTCGGCAGGTCT
This sequence comes from Bacteroidota bacterium, assembly GCA_018267585.1. Taxonomy (GTDB): domain Bacteria; phylum Bacteroidota; class Bacteroidia; order Chitinophagales; family Chitinophagaceae; genus Puia. The sequence goes on along the minus strand of JAFDYE010000482.1, from coordinate 61,177 downwards.
GTTGAGCCAGATCTCGACCGACAGCCTCAAGGCGGACCTATATGCCCTTGCGGGGTTCAGGAACAGAAATACATTTTCTGATACAACCTCGACTACGCGCGGCATTGGCGCTGCGCGTCGCTGGATATACAGTAAATTTCAGCAGTACAGCTCGGCGAACGAAGGCAGGCTGAAGCCCGCCTACCTGTGGTTCGATTATTCGCCCTCTTCGGCTGGATGTTCCGGGTCGATCACGAGGCACGCCAATGTGATGGCGGTACTTCCCGGCAGTCAGACGGCGAACCCATCGCTGATCATCGTCGAAGGGCATATGGACAGCCGGAATGCCGACAACTGTGACGTGACGGGCAGTGCTTTGGGTATTGGTGACAATGCTACCGGCACTGCGCTGGTGATGGAGCTGGCCCGGGTGCTCAGTCAGTATACGTTCAGGAGCACCATTGTCTTTTCGGTCAACACGGGGGAAGAGCAGGGTCTGATCGGGGCGAGCGCCCTTGCCAACTATCTTGACGGAAAGAATGTACGTATCAAGGCTGTCAACAACAACGACGTTGCCGGCGGGGTGTTTTGCGGCCATACCGCCTCGAGTCCGGGCTGCCCTTTTTACGGTGATATTGACAGCACGGATATCCGGATATTCTCGCTGGGTACCGTCAACTCTGCGCACAAGCAGTGGGCCCGCTATGTAAAGCTTGAGTACAAAGAGCAGCTGATGAACCAGGTGAGCGTGCCGATGAATATCAATATCATGCAGAATGAGGATCGCAGCGGGCGGGGCGGCGACCACCAGGCGTTCAGCGCGCTTTCCTATACCGCAGTACGTTTCACACAGGCCAATGAGGACGGCAATGGCAGCACGTCCTCGTCGTATCAGGACCGGCAGCACAATATCCGGGACAGCCTCGGGCGGGATAGCAACGGGGACGGCCAGGTGGATTCGCTGTATGTCAACTTGGACTATCTTTCCCGTAATACGCTTATCAACGGCAATTCGCTGGCGATGGTGGCGCTCGGGCCGGATACGGTGAATATTACGCCAACCGTCCTTACGGCTAATCTTGTGAGGGTCAAATTCAATCCGTCTTCCGGGGTGTCGAATCCCGGATACCGGATCGCGATCAGGTCGAACTCCAACGACTGGGATTCGGTCTATACGGTCAGCGGGCTTGTCGATACCATTGCGGTGCCTTATCCGATGAATACGAATTTCTATATCAGCGCCGCGGCGATGGATGCCAATAACACGGAAAGCCAGTTTGCGACGGAGTTTACGCTGTCGACGAAGCAGTATGTTCTTAGCCTGCCGCCGCCGGACCCGCGTCTCCCGGCGCCAGCCGATGCGGGATATTATGGTATCCGGCTGATGCCGAACCGGCCGAATCCTTTTGACGAATCGACCACGGTCGCGATCACTTCGGGTACGGACGTTTTTTCCGATCGGACCTGGTTGCAGTTCACGACGCTGGATGGCCGGGTGATCAGGCGGATGCAGGTGCAGCTGAAGAAGGGGCTGAACGAGGTGTTGCTGGATCATGGGTTTACCGTGGCGGGCACTTATGTGTGTTCGTTGATCATTGATGGCCTGCCTGCCCAGAGTACGAAGATGCTGTTTAGAAGATAATAACCTTTCCGGCGACGCGGTTTTTTAACAAAAAGCCGGGCTTCGCTTGTCGCTGTGCCCGGCCTTTCTGTTCTTCACTGTAAAACCGTCCGTAGTTTTATGTTTGGAGTCGTACCCTATGGTCTGTTAGGTGCCACAAAGCTAACGCGGGTATTTTCCGGGGACAATACAACTAAGTGGTAGTTTTTCGGGTGGGTTGGCTGTCGCCTGGTGTACCCATTAAAAAAAACCTTGTAACAGTTTGTATTACAAGGCAAATTACTTTTTTTCTGTTGCCCAACCTGGATTATCCCGCCCACTCCTTCGTCGTGGGACGGGCTGATCCCCCCTGCCCTACATTACCCGAGTGACCTCATCCGGCTGGCGCCGGATGGTCTTTTTTTGCCCGTCCGCTCACGCGAGTAAACTCGCTTCGCTTCCGTGCAAAAAAAAGACCCCTCGCGAAGCGAGGGGTCACTTGTTGCCCAACCTGGATTCGAACCAAGACACTCAGATCCAGAATCTGACGTACTACCATTATACTATTGGGCAATAGTTGGTGGAACGGGGTGCAAAGGTAGGGATTTTTTCCGTTATTTGCCAAAAGTATTGGATATGGTTGTTGGAGCTATGCAAAGGGGGTTTCTTTCTATTTTGTTGGTATCGGTGGCGGGTTTGGGTTTTGGGCAAACGGGTGCGAACCAGCCGGGGACAATTGCCGGGTTGGTGGGGGCTTTTCGGTTGGTTGACTCGGTTATCGGCCGGACGTTTACCTATGGGATTGCCGGACCGGACATCCCGAAGGAGGTGAAGGATATTCTCGGCAGGTTCGATAGTGCTGTCGGTGCGAACAAGCAGTGGTTCGAAGAGTACAGGAAGAAATTTTCTGCCGGTGACAAGCCTCTTCCTTACGATGCGCGTTTTGGCATCAGCGCAGAAGAATACCAGAGGCTGCAGCAGCTGGAGAAGCAGCCTCCGGGCCTGGTGATCATTGCCGAGAAGAATGTCACTGTCGCCCGGGAAAGGAATGTGCTTCATTTCAGAGGGGAGGACGAGGCGCGGATCTTTGGCTATCTCGAAGCCGACCTGCAGCAGCAAAGGATCATTTTTGCGGGTGACACTCTTCCTTTTGCGGGGCCGATGAAGGCCGGCCAGCTTGCGGCTTTTCACCTGACACAAGGGTATAGCTGGAGGTTTCAGAAAGTGGATGTGAACAGCACGCTCCAAAACTATAAGGTCACTGCCCGGGTTATAGAGATCGATATGGGGGTAGCAGCGGATGGTGGCCGGACTTTTTTCCGCATCAAATACCAGGATATGAAGGAAGGGGTTAATCAGGCCGATCTCGATCTGACGGGGTTCGTTATTTGAGGAACCCGGCCGGGTCATCTTCTTTCGTCGTACACGCCGAGCTCTGCGATTGCGGGAGGCGCTGCAAATCCTTCTACTACGATCCGGACCCCGTCGCCCCAGACCCTTTCGAAGCGGTGTATCTTCACCCGCCCTTTCTTTTCACCGTCGAACAATGGCTTCCACTGACCGTGAGTCCGGTATTCGAGGCGGTACCGGCTGATATTGTCCTGGATTTCGGTGATGACTACTGCGTTGAATGGTTTTTCCGCCCCCAGCTCGACCTCGTACCAGGGCTTTCTGACGGTTGCATTCGACTGCCAGGCCGTATGGAAGTTATCGTCGTTGCCAAAATCCATAATATTCATGTCGTCGCTCCAGCTGGCGTTGGCCGGCTGGTGTTTGGCGAGGTTGTGAGAGATAACGGGCGTTTCTGCCGGCGGCAGTGTCGCGACGGGACCGTCGTTCTTCCAGATGCGTCCTATCTCAGCGAGGGCGGTCAGGGCGTTATCGTCGATGAGTCCGTCGCGGTTGGGCGCTACGTTGAGGATGAAGTTGTCATAGATCCGGTTATAGGGAACGATGTCTTCATCGACGAGCATCTTCGGGTCTTTAACCGGTGAGGTCGGAAAATCCGTTTTCCAGAACCAGGCTGAGTTCAGCGGCAGGCAGGACAGTGCCGGAAGCCTGTTGGTCGCCGTGGATATCTTTTGGCCTGCACCCTGTTCGTAGGATTTGATATCCGTGTAGAAAAGGGTTTCAGGTGGATATTTGGCGGAATTGAGGTCCATCACCAGGCAGTTAGGCTGTAGAGACTTGATCAGCCGATAGATGTCTTCAAAAGGGACGTCGTCATAGGATATCCGGGACCAAGGGGCGTCCCAGCCGTCGATGATCAGGGCGGTGATCTCTCCGTAGTTGGTGAGCAGCTCTGTGAGCTGCGCCTTTATCATTTCGATATGCTGTCTGGTTATGAAGCCGGGCCTCAGCTTGTGGTGGGTGTCGAGTATGGAATAGTAGAGACAGGTCTTGAGTCCCTGCGCCCGGAAGGCATCGACGTATTCGCGGACCACGTCCCGGTGAAGCGGGCTGTGCATGACGTTGTAGTCAGTAGTCTTTGTATCCCAAATGCAGAAGCCGCTGTGGTGTTTGGTTGTCAGACAGCCGTACGACATGTGTGCCGACCTGGCTGCCCGTGCCCACTGGGTGCAGTCCAGCTTGCGGGGATCGAAGATCGACGGAGGCGCATCGGGGTCCGCCCAGTCCTGGTTCATAAAGGTTGGGATGTTGAAATGGATGAACATGCCAAAGCGCAGGTCGATAAATCTCTGCTGGAGCGTGTGCAGATCGCTGCCGGGCTGCGCCTTTCCCGATAGGAACAGAATTAGGAAGGCGAGGGCTAATAAATAGTTCTTTCTCATGGTGGGAAGATGGGATTAATTGTACGTCAGCGACAGGGCAGGCGCGGCGGCATATTCTTTCCAAAGCTGCTCGACGGAGGCTCCCGTGAGCGTTGCCCATAGCGCGGGCTGATAGGTGCCATCCCGCAAAGCAGCGTCCAGGCGGTCCACGATCTTTTTATTTTTTGTCTTTTCCACCCATAACAGGAATCGTGCAGTTACGCGATAGGCGTTGTCATAGTTCTGGGTAGACCGGTAGTCGGGAAGGGTCCACCTGCTTTTTACATTGTTCACGCCATATTGATACCGCACGTAGTCGGCGATGCCTTCCGTCAGCCAGCCGGGGTTCGCGTGCCGGTAGTCCTGCACGATATGCATTACTTCGTGGGTCACGACGTCGATGTCCTCGGGGTTTTTCTTCAGCCATTCGGGGTTATATCTGGCCTGGCCGTTGTCCGTCTCTGCGACTCCCTTGTAGGTAGGGTCGACGAAGAAAGTGACCGTCCGCAGCGTGTTCTTATTGAAGCGTTTTGCTTCCCGCGGATAGACCGAAAAAAAGGCATCGATCATCTGCTTTCTTGTTGCGGCGCTGAAAGCCGGATCCTTGTTGATAAAGATCAGGGTGTACTTATTCTTCCTGATCGTGTCTACCGAAAGGTCGTGGCGGGCGGGGTGCAGCGGGTTGTCTTTGTCCGTGGAGAAAGAATAGGGGTAGGCGCTTTCGTCCGTCCCCTTGGTCTTGTTCGGCGTCTCGCCCATGGTCAGCTGAAATTCACCGCCCTGCAGGATATCGGTATGGGATATCCAGTTCTTTTCGTAGGGCTGACCCTGAAGCGTTGCGTTCTGTACATACAGGTTGGTGGCGCTGTTGGCCGGCGCGCTGATGACAAAGTCTTTGCCGTTCTCCAGGTGGATCGTAGCCTTTTTGAACAAGGGGGTACCGAGCACATACTGGTCCGTGCCGGGGCAGACGGAATAGAAGCCAAGGGCTGAGAAAACATACCAGGCAGAGGTCTGACCGTTGTCTTCGTCACCGCAGTATCCATCGGGGGTAGCCTGGTAGAGTCGGTTCATGGCCTGTCGTACCCAGTACTGGGTCTTCCAGGGTTCTCCGGCATAGTTGTACAAATAAAGCATGTGCTGGATGGGCTGGTTGCCATGCGCATACTGTCCCATGCCTGCTATCTGCATTTCTCTTATCTCGTGGATGACGCCGCCGTAGTAACTGTCGTCAAAGGTTGGAGGCATGATAAATATGGAGTCCAGCATCTCTATAAATTCCTTTTTTCCTCCCATCAGGTCGATCAGTCCCTGGATATCGTGGAAGACGCTCCAGCTGTAGTGCCAGCTATTGCCCTCAGTAAAGGCGTCTCCCCATTTGAAAGGATTGAAGGGCGTCTGGAACTTTCCGTCCTTGTTCTTTCCCCTCATCAGCTTGTGCTCGGGGTCGAAGAGATTTTTATAGTTCATGGCCCTGCCGGCGTATAGCCTGAGCTCCGAAGCCGGCCGTCCAAGCGCCTTTGCGAGACGGTAGATGCTGAAGTCGTCGTAGGCATATTCAAGGGTACGGGCGGCGTTCTCGTTGATCCTGACGTCGTAGGGCACGTATCCGAGCGTATTGTAGTATTCCACCCCTGTGCGTCCGACGGCCTCGATCGGTCCCATGTTGTTGGCGTCCTTTTTCAGGGCTTCGTACAGGAGATTGATGTCATAGCCTCTGATCCCTTTGAGCCACGCATCGGCTACGACCGAGGCGGAGTTATTACCTACCATTACGCTGCGATAGCCGGGACTCGACCACTCGGGCAGCCATCCCCCTTCTTTATAGTCGTTGACCAGTCCCTGCTGCATTTCCTTATTGATCGAAGGATAGACGAGGTTGAGGAAGGGGTAAAGTGCACGGAAAGTGTCCCAGAAGCCGGTGCCTGCGAAGAGATAACCATCCTCTGTTCTTCCGTTGTACACGCTATAGTGCACGATCCTGCCGGACTTGTCCTTCTCGTAGAGCTTCAGCGGGAAGAACAGCATCCGGTAGAGGCAGGAATAGAAGGTCCTTATCTGGTCGATAGTGCCCCCCTGAACTTCTATCCTGCTGAGGGTCTTGTTCCATATGTCACGGCCTTTTTGCGCGGTAGTTTCAAAGCTGTCGTTGCCCAGCTCTTTCAGATTTTCCTCTGCCTGTTCGATGCTGATAAAGGAAGAGGCCACGCGTGCGTGGATGACGGCGCCGCGCTGCAGGGCCCCGAAACCGACCACGGCTCCTGAGTGCTTGCTGGTCTGCTCCAGCGCGTCCGTAAGGTCTTTCTCTTTCCAGGTATGTATGCTGGCGAAGGGCTTGTCGAAGACGATCACGAAATAGTTCCTGAAGTTGGAAGGTACTCCCCCGCTGTTGCGTGTGGAATAGCCCACGACCTTGTTCTCGCCGGGTATGACTTTTATATAGGAACCCCTGTCATAGGCGTCCACGACTATATAGGTGCTGTCTGTCCGCGGGAATGTGAAGCGGAACTGGGCTGCGCGTTCTGTAGGTGTGATCTCCGTCGTGATGTCGTGGTCGGCGAGATACACGCTGTAATAATAAGGTTTTACGACCTCCGTCTTGTGGGAGAACCAGGACGCCCTGCTGTCTTCGGTGTAACGAAGGGCACCCGTGACGGGCATGATGCTGAACTCTCCATAGTCGTTCATCCAGGGGGAGGGCTGGTGTGTCTGTTTGAAGCCCTTTATCTTTTCTGCCGTATAGGTATACTGCCAGCCGTCTCCCATCTTACCCGTCTGAGGCGTCCAGAAATTCATGCCCCAGGGCAGGGCGATGGAAGGGTAGGTATTGCCGCTGGAAAGGCCTCCGGTCGACTGCGTACCCATCAGCGGGTTTACAAAGTCGACGGGGTCGGTTACCCTGTCTATGAACTGGCCGGTCGCGCCAAGCTGAAGGATCAGCGCTGCGCTGAGAAGAAATGGGATCCTGTACATTTTGAATTGCTTAATAATGACTGAAATTAAAGGTATTATTGCAGTTGACGGCATGTTGTCAATAGACTTCAAACAGATTGTTAACGGATATTAAAGAGCGACAAAGGTATTGCAGATAAGGGATAAATTCGCAGGTCGACACTATTACTGATTGCTAAACTTTTTGTTTGCGGTATTCCAGCACAACCCATATCATCATTGCGACCTTCAGTTTTCTGATACTTTCGTCGGTACAGTTCTTTCTTCTCTACAATACGTATGAGCTGAAGAACGATCATTTTTACCTGGAGGAGCGGTCGATACTGAATTCGGAATATGGAGCGGCTATCCGGAACGACAAGGTGATGCCGGGGGGGCAGCACGTGATCGACAGTTTCCTGGTTCCCCATACACGGCAGCTGGAGCAGCTGTACAGAAATGACCGTCCGGCGTTCGAGGTTCTTAAGCAAAAGATCTGTGACAGCATATTCACTGCTCTGCGAAGGAGCAATACGGCAGCGCGTGTTCTTACCCGGATCATCCGTACCCATCATTTGCAGCGCGATCTCGAATATATGCTGCTTATCGACGACATTTCGGTGATGTTCAGCGACCTGACTTATGTCAATCTCTATAGCAACCAGAACCGCTATCCGTTGATCGATTCTGCCATCCAGACAAGATATGGCATCCGTATCGGCGGGTCTTTAAGCGTGCCGCTGCCCAGGAACAAGGTGATCGCGGTATCTGTGTTCAACACCCAGGCATATTCCAACAGGGTCAGCTTTGGGCTTTACGTGGATATTCGTAACAGGCGTGCTACCATCCTGCGCCTTATGATGCCGACCTTCCTGCTGGCGCTATTCTCCATTTTGTCGGTTGTCTTTTTATTCTTTGTCACTTTCCGGAACTGGATGCACCAGAAGAAGCTTTCGGAGATGAAATCCGATTTTATCAACAGCATTACCCATGAGTTCCATACGCCGCTGACGGCGATCATCGTGGCTAACAAGACGATGCAAAAGGAGAAGATCATTTCGAGCCCCGGGAATCTGAGTCCGCTCATAGAGGTCGTTCAACGGCAGTCTCTGCGGCTGCAGGCGCTGATCAGCCAGGTGCTGGATATTACCACCCTGAACAAGATATCGCTGAACAAGGAAGAGTATTCGCTGCACAATCTGCTGGACGAGATATTGCTGGACTATCGTCTCAAGCTTTCCGGCAGCAATGTGCGGTTTTACCTTTTGAAAGACGCGACGAGGGATACGGTCTGGCTCGACCGGTTCTGGTTCACTACTATCCTGCAGAATATCTTCGACAATGCGATCAAATACAACCGGAGGGAGGAGAAGGAGCTGGCGGTCACGACCTTTGAAGATAAAAAGGGGGTTCACATCAGCATACGGGACAACGGCATCGGAATGACGCAGGATATCCAGCGGCATGTTTTCGATAAGTTCTACCGGCATGTTGGCCCGGGGGGCGCTTCGAATACGGTCAAGGGGCTGGGCCTGGGGCTTTTCTATGTGAAGCAAGCGGTAGAGGCGCACGGCTGGACCATTGACATCGTCAGCGAAGAGGGGCGTGGAAGCACTTTTATCATCAGTATCCCATTGTAACAAAATCAGACGCTGACCGGGCGGAGCCGGTCTATCAGATCATATGAAGAAACCACGTTTGTTGCTGGTTGAAGACGAGACCGACCTGGGCAATGTTGTCCGGCAATACCTGGAGATATCCGATTTTGACGTCGATTGGGCAACTGACGGCCGTCAGGCTTTTGACCGTCTCCGCGTGCCGGGAAATGAATACCAGCTTGCGCTGATCGACATTGCCATGCCTGAAATGGATGGCTTTCAGCTGGCCGACAGTATCGTTCAGCTGGGGCTCAGGCTTCCCTTTCTTTTTTTGACGGCCCGCAATGAAAAGAGCGATAGGCTGCATGGCCTCCGGCTTGGCGCAGACGACTATATCAGCAAGCCGTTCGATATCGACGAGCTGGTGCTGCGAATAAAGAACATTATCCGACGGAGCATGGGCACGCAGATGGCTGCTGCTCCTTCTTCAGTCATTCAGTGCAAGGATGTCGTCTTCTCAAAAGACGCGCTGCGGCTTTCGATCAGCGGGACGAAGGATGTATCTCTTACTCCGAGGGAGGCCGAGCTCCTGGAATTTCTTTTTCGCAATGAGAACAGGATACTCCGGCGGGAAGAGATACTCAGTCAGCTATGGGGCGAGAACGACTATTTCCTTGGCAGGAGCCTCGACGTATTCATTTCCCGGCTCCGCAAGCACCTGGGTGCGTCCAGCCATATCAGCATCGACAATGTTTACGGAGTCGGGTTTGTTTTCAGTGTCCGGCGTTGATGTTCAGTATCCAGTGTTGGTCTTTTGTGTCTGGCGTTGATGTTCAGTGTCCAATGTTGGTATTTTGTGTCCGTCGCTGATCTTCGGCGTCCTCGAGCTGTTCGAGCCTGCGGATCCGGTTGTAGATGATGGGATGGGTACTATTGAAGACGATAAAATAGGGTCTTACGGTCTGTTCGTCCTTTTCCGCCAGCTTTACCAGTACGTCGCGGAGCTCTTTTCCGAAACCAAGGCGTTGCGCATACGCGTCCTGCCGGTACTCTGTCATTCTCGACAAGAGCAGGTCGAAGAAGCGGACTATCCGGTTGAGAATGGCGAAGACGATTACGAACAGGGCAGCGGCGATAAACCCGAAGAGGTAATGAATGTAGTACATCATCAGGATTGCCAGGGTCATCCCGATAATGCCACGCAGCAGGGTGAGCCTGGTTCTGCTGACCGGGCCCCTGATCGTCCGGATAGTGCGTGTTTCCCGGAAGCGGATGGCGAGGGCGCGGGCGACCCACCTGAACAATATGTTCAGCCAGTAGGTCAGCAGCCTTGCCTGTGTATAAGCGGCGGCAATGATCGTGTCATGGCTGACGAGATGTCCCAGTTCGTGGGCCATGACCCCTTCCAGCTCATTGGGGGAAAGGTCCCGGAGCATCGCTTTTGAGATCGCTATGGTGCGGACGCCGGTGGCGAAGGCTTCCCATTCATCTGATTCGATGACGCGCAGACAGATGCGTTTATGATATCCGGCATTCCTGCTGACCGTTGTAAATGCGGAGCGCAGCTGCTCTTCTTCGACCCGTATGGGGCGGCGTACCCGGGCGAAGCAGAAGTGCAGGCCGGCGAAAAGCCAGGGGGAGCCGAAGCAATACAGTGTCCAGCCCGTCACGATCGACCAGCCGGCGAAGTCAGAGATGTAGATGCCCGAAAGGATCACTGTCAGCAGGCAGCAGAAGATCGTCAAAAGGACATAAAAAAGCACCAGCGCAATTTTCAGGTACCGGCTCATAGAAAGTGGTTTTGATGATCCCCAAATCAACGACAACCGGTTCGATCGGCGCTTGATCTATGTCATCAAAAACCGTTAGCAAACTTTAGCTATTTGACAGAGTGCGCAGATTTTGCGCCTTCGTATCTTTGGACCATGAAATTCGTTCTTAGTTGTCTCGCTATCGGGTTTTGTGTTACTCTGTATGCTCAGTCACGCGATAGCCAGCGGTTTGGAAATTTGAGATACGTAGATCCTTATATCGGAACGGGCGGGCACGGGCATGTTTTCCTGGGTGCGAGTGTGCCTTTCGGGGCTGTGCAGGTTGGGCCCAGCAATATCAATAAGGGATGGGACTGGTGTTCGGGATATCACTATTCGGATAGCGTCGTAAAGGGTTTCGCCCAGAATCACCTGAATGGCACCGGTATCCCTGACCTCGGCGACATCCTGATCATGCCATTTACGGGTGCGGTAAGGACGGAGACGGGCAGCCAGGCCGATCCCAGCCAGGGCTATTCATCGCACTATTCGCATGCACAGGAGGTTGCCAGTCCAAGCTACTACTCTGTCTGGCTAAAGGATCACCGGGTTAGGGTCGAGCTCACGGCTACAGAGCGGGTGGCATTTCATCGTTATACTTTTCCGGCAGATCGCCCGGGGCATATTATTATCGACCTGCTGCAGGGGAATTTTGACGCCGGCTGGCAGCATCCCAAGGTGAAGGCGCATCTGCTGAAGCTAAACGATTCGACGCTCATCGGCTGGCGCAATTCTTCCCAGTGGGCAAAGGACAGGCGTATCTATTTTGCCATTCGCAGCAGCGTAGCGTTAAAGGATCTCACGCTGATCGACGGAGATCGTCCCATCCGGGAGCTCACGTTGGAGGCCGATACGGTCAAAGGGCTTATTTCCTTTCAGCATACGCCGCGGGTAGTGATGCTTAAGGTGGGCGTCTCAAATATCAGCGGTGAGAAGGCGCTTGCCAATATAGATGCGGAGATACCCCGCTGGAACTTTGCCGGCGTCGTACGGCAGGGGAGCGAAAAATGGGCAAAGGCGCTTGGCAGGATACAGGCTACGATAGCGGACCCGGCGCGACGAACCGTCTTTTACACGGCGCTCTACCATACGATGATAGCCCCGGCTCTTTACAACGACCACGACAGCAGCTATCGCGGCACTGACGGAAATGTGATCGAAAAGGCGCCGTTCAACAACTACACGATCTTCTCCCTCTGGGATACCTATCGGACCCTCAATCCGCTGATGACCGTTATACATCCCGAGCGGGTCAGCGATATCGTCAACTCGATGCTTTCCATCTACCAGCAGCAGGGCAAGCTGCCCATCTGGCATCTGCAGGGGCGGGAGACCGATTGTATGGTTGGCTATAGCGCTGTACCCGTCATAGCGGACGCCTACCTGAAGGGATTCAGGGGATTTGATCCGGAGCTTGCGCTGGATGCGATGAAGGCCTCTTCTACCCGGGACGACTATGGGATGAAATACCTCAAGGAGCAGGGATATATCCCGGCCGATAAGGAAAGGGAGTCCGTCAGCAAGGCGTTGGAGTATGCGATCGATGACTGGTGCATTTCGCGTGTTGCGGCCAGGCTGGGCAAGAAGGATGACGAGCAGTATTATGCGAAGCGTGCGAGCTATTATACGCGTTATTTCGATACCGTCACCAAATTTATGCGGCCGGTGCTTGCGAATGGGTCTTTCCGCGAACCGTTTGACCCTTTCCAGTCGATCCATGAATGGGGAGATTATACGGAAGGTAATGCCTGGCAGTATACCTGGCTTGTTCCGCAGGATGTTGAATCCCTGGTCCGGATGATGGGCGGGGACAGGGCGTTCATCACTAAATTAGACAGTCTTTTTGTGGTCAGCAAGAGTATGGGCAGTCAGGCTTCCCCGGATATCTCGGGTCTTTTGGGCATGTACGCCCAGGGGAATGAGCCCAACCACCATATCCCCTATTTGTATGCTTTTGCCGGGGCTCCCTGGAAGACCGCAATGCAGATCAAAAAAATAACCGACTCTTTCTATACCAATAAGAACGATGGTCTTTGCGGCAACGACGATGCGGGGCAGATGAGTGCCTGGTATGTGATGACCGCCATTGGTCTTTATCCTGTCAATCCTGCTAACGGGATATTTGTTTTTGGGACGCCGCTTGTTAAGGAGGCTCGTCTGGAGGTCGGCGGGGGCAAGGTATTCACGGTACAGACCGATAATTGGGGGCCGAATAATATTTATATACAGCGGGCGACGCTTAATGGAGTTCCGTATCGTAAGTCTTATATCGGATTTCGGGATATCAAGGCGGGAGCGACGCTGAGGTTCTATATGGGTGACAAGCCGAATCCCGTCTTTGGGCAGGCGCAGGCTGACAGGCCGCTATCTTTTCCACCGGCGGCGCCGGGTGGAAGGCTGGCGGAGACTGGCCGGTAGTTGTTCGGCTGGCTCCGGCGCGGTTTATTGTCCCGGATTGATAAGTCTGTCCCAGAGCGGACCATTGTTCCCTTTTTGGGATAATTGGCCTTGGGGCAAGTGTTGGTAAACAATGGGTTATGGATGGCATATGGCTTGCCTTTTCCGGGCAAAGTACCACTATGAAAAGAATCTTGCTTACGTTGTCCAGAGACCATATTTCGCCCGCCGGTCTTCTATTCTCCTTTCTTCTTGGAGTTCTTACGGCGCTCCTCTATTTTGCGATATGGCTTTGATCGCCGGCGCATCCGGGCTCTTTCACCTATCCTTGGGGGGAAATCGGCGGATGCAGTAGTAAAGAAGGGGTGGCTTTGTTGCGTCCGATAGCCCAGACCGGTTAGATTTGTTTCCACATTGCCGCTGATGGCCGAACTGATGTATCCGGTGCGCTGCATGGCGTGGAGAGGGGAGAATTTGGTTGTATGACCGATAAGGCCGGCAATGTCTATATCGCCGTTGGAGAGGTCTATCGTTATGATCCGCAGGGGCGGCAGAGCCAGCTGATCCGGACGCCCGAGCGCCTGCCGGGATCGCGCTCAGCGGAGATCAAAAGACGCTATATGTTACGGGACACCGTGGGTTCTATCAAATAGTCCTGCCCTGGGGAGCGACCTGAATGTAAATATAACGGTATGCGCTATAGATTTTTTTTTATCTCGCTGCTACCCTGCTGGCTGTTCGCACAGTCGACCCGGGTCCTGGTCAATCAGGTTGGCTATGAGTCTTTGGGGCCCAAGCGGGCGGTGATCGAAGCCGTCGGCCATTCCGACATTTCCGCCTACGAGCTCGTCAATGACAGCACCGGTAAGGTCGTCTATACGGGTGTGCCGGTGTTTTGTGGTCCGGTCGACAAGTGGAAGCGCTGGCTGTTCTGGACCATTGATCTCAGCGGATACAGGACGGCCGGCGTATACAGGCTACGGGTAGGCGCCGTCTGCTCACACCCATTCGTCATCGGCTCGAATGTGCTCGAGAAAGCGACGCTTTCCGATATCGTCTATTATTTTAAGGGCCAGCGTTCAGCGGGGCTTATCGACAAGGCAGATCATCATCTTTTGCCGGGTGGCGGAAAGGATACGCTGGACCTTCATGGGGGCTGGTATGACGCGACCGGGGACTACGGCAAACACCTTTCTCACCTTTCTTTCTCTTCGTATTTCAATCCACAGCAGATACCTCTTGTCGAGTACAGCCTGCTCAAGACCGGCGAGCTGCTGGCGGCAAGGCCCGGTGGCGACTTTCGCCAGATCATGCGAAGGATCACCGACGAGGCCGTATATGGCGCGGACTATCTCTGCCGGGTGCACGCAAAAGGCGGGTCATTCTATAGGTCGGTTTCGGCGCCAGGACCGGGAAAGCTGCCAGGGGACCGCGTCGTCGGGCCGGAACAGCGGAGCTATCGGATCAAACAGTCGAAGGACCAGTCGTTTGCCGGAGATCGCATTGTCGACGACTGGCGGGGCTACCAGGTCAGTTACCGATCTGGCGGGGGTATGGCCATCGCGGCCCTTGCCATGGCATTTAGCGCCGGCAATTCGGGAGACTATTCTGTCGGGGACTACCTGAAAGCGGCGGAGGAAGCTTTTGCTTTTTTGGAAAAGGAGAATGCTGCCATGACCAATGACGGGAAGGAGAATATACTCGATGATTACTGTGCCTTGAGCGCGGCGACCGAGTTATACAAGGCTACGCGAAATATTGTCTATAAGGAGGCTGCCGGCAGGAGGGCGAGCCGGCTGCTGCGCCGATTTGCCGTCTGGCGCAACTATGATGGATATTGGCGTGCTGACGACAAAGGTCGTCCTTTCTTTCATCCCTCAGATGCCGGATTGCCGCTTGTAAGCCTACTCTATTATTACCCGTATGCTGACGAGGACACGAGGTTGTCGATAAGGGCTGCAGTCCGCCGGTCGCTGGAGTACGAGATGAAGATCACTTATGAGGTAACCAACCCTTTCGGTTATAGCAGACAGCTGGTGCAGGATACCCTGGGAAATAGATGGAGCGCTTTTTTCTTTCCGCATGGCAGCGAGGCTTCGCCCTGGTGGCAGGGTGAGAATGCCCGTTTGGGCTCGATTGCTGCGGCGGCCCGACTGGCGGCGCCATTATTCCCGAACGACCAATTATTTGCCGATAGCCTGCAAAGGTTCGCGCTCGACCAACTGAACTGGGTGCTCGGTCTCAATCCTTTTGATGCTGGCATGTTGGAGGGGACAGGGCTCCACAACCCGGCTTACGGGTTCTTCGGGACCTTTGAATATACCAATGCGCCGGGCGGCATTGTCAACGGTATTACGTCAGGTCTTGATGATGAGCACGACATTGATCTTAACCTTTCCTATGCTGTCACCGGAAAGGACTATGACTGGCGGTGGGCCGAACAGTGGCTGCCGCACGCGTCCTGGTTCATGCTGGCTGTGGCGGCGCGGGAGCCGGTGGTAGCGGCGCCTGTTGCAGGCAGCCTGCGGGCAGAGGCGAGCCCCCGGTTTCGCGTCCTGGCGTTGTACGAGAACGGCGGTCACCATATTGATTTTTCGAGACGGGCGAGGGTCTGGCTGGACCGACTGGCGGCCGATAGTAATTTTGCTGTGGACTACAGCAACCATGCCGACACGATGACTGAGTCGCTGCTTGCGCGTTATTCGCTGGTCATTCAGCTGGACTATGTGCCGTATGGTTGGCGAAGGGAGACGATGACTGCGTTCCAAGATTACATAGACCAGGGCAGGGGCGGGTGGATCGGTTTTCACCATGCTACCCTGCTGGGAGAGTTTGACGGGTATCCGGTCTGGCCCTGGTTTTCGGAGTTCATGGGTGGTATCCGATGGAAAAGCTATATCCCTCAGTTTGCAAGCGCTATTGTGCATGTCGAAGACCATAATCATCCTGTTATGAAGGGGATCCCTGACTCTTTCAGTGTGGTAAAAGAGGAGTGGTATACCTACGACAAGAGTCCCCGTTCGGGTGTCCATGTCATCGCGTCTGTCGACGAGTCCTCTTATCGGCCTGATACTGTCGTTAAGATGGGGGATCACCCTGTGATCTGGACGAACGAGGGAAAGCGTGCGCGCAACGTCTACGTCTTTATGGGTCACTCGCCTGTTCTTTTTGACGAGCCGGTTTACAGGAGAATATTTTCAAACGCGATATTTTGGGCGGCGGAGAAATGAGTCCTTCGGAAAAAAAGACAAAGAACTCTTTTATTTGACAAATCTCGTATTTTTACGCTCTAAAGTGAGCTTATGTTTTCAAAGGCTTGTGAATATGCCATCCGTGCCCTGTTATTCATTGCCCAAAAGACGGTAGACGGGTCAAAGATTGGGATAAAGGAGATTGCGAAAGGCATCGATTCTCCCGAACATTTTATTGCCAAGATCCTGCAGGATCTTAGCCGGAAGGGAATGGTCCAGTCTCAAAAGGGGCCTTCCGGGGGATTTTATCTTCATCAATCATCTTTGAATGCCTCCCTTGCTGATGTAGTTCGTACCATCGACGGCGACAGCATCTTCTCGGGGTGTGCGCTGGGGCTGAAACAGTGCTCGGAGGTCAAGCCGTGTCCGCTGCATCATGAGTTCAAGAAGATCCGTGAGAATATTTCGCATATGTTGCAGACGGCTTCGTTAGGGGAATTCAGTCAGCAGCTGGAAAAAAGTAAATTATTTTTAAAAAGGTGAAAGTCTTTTGGCCGTCGGTATCAGTCCAGATATTTTTGATATACCGCTTTGTAGCCAGCCATCAGTGCAAAGGGTGTAAGTACGGAGAAGACGACCCGTTGGATCAGGGGAGGAGGCGAGATGAGCCTTGTCTCCCGGTTATATTTACCCGAGGTCAGGGCTATTTGTAACAGGCCGGGCATGCCCCGCCTGTTGCATTTTCCGTCTGTCGCGAGTCCCATAATGGTCTCCAGCAGCTCTTCTGTGTTCAGGGCGGGTCGGACCTGCCAGTTGAGGATTGCCGGTTGTCTGGATGCATTCCATATTGAATGTACCTGGCCGCGGGGTATCTGAAGGGTGTCGCCGGCCTGTAGCGTGTGTGTTTCTTCTCCGTCCAGCCGCACTCTCAGCTCGCCGGAAATTACGATAAAGTTTTCGTCCTGAAAAGGGTGATAGTGGGAGACAGGCTCTTTTGACATCGCGCTGTAGGTCGATTCCATTTCCAATACCTGTCCTTCAGTGTCTTTGCTCGTCTGAATGAACCGGATCTGCTGACCGGTGACAGGATTCCTGATCGTCTTGTTCTTGTAGGCCATAGCCAATCGTTTTAGTGAGAGTGTAACTTGCGGCGCAGTAAAATTACTCCTTTTTAGCGACAGCGGTGTGATCACATTGTCGGGTACCCCGTCAGACCGGGGAAATCGCGGCAATACAGTAAAGATATCAAAACCCTCAATTCGGAAGCTGAAAGCTGCCGTTGGTACAGTCGGCCTCTCAGGCTTTACCTAAACCTCGTACTTTTACGGATAACCTGAAAAATACCCAAAAATGAACCATATTACCCGGCTCTTCTGCGGAGCCCTTCTTGTCGCAGTAGCTTTTGAAGCCTGCAAGAAAGACCGTCCTGAACCTGCCCCTGTTCCGAGGACCATACAATACCGGCTATATACCGACCAGAATTTTTCCGGCGATGTGCACACGATCACTTTCCGGCTCACGATACACGGGAAGAACAGCACCATTTTTGACTCCGCGCTGGCTCCCATGCTGATAAAGGATATCCCGGACAAGGCTCATCAGCTGGAATTTAAGAAGCTCGTTCCCCCGGGTCACGACAAAGACACGCTGTTGGTAGGTTTCGTCTACGATATAAAGGACGTGGGTGAATCCTGGTTCCTGGATACCTGCAGGCCGGGTACGACGCTGAAGGTTATCGACTATAATTTCCGTTGATCGGGTGGATGATACCGGTCATTCCGACCGCAGGGTGCGGATCGGGTTGGCTCTTGCGGCTGCCATCGCCTGCCAGAACACTGTCATCAGGGCGATCGCTGCGGCGAGAGCGCCTGCGGCAGCAAATGTCCACCAGGGGATATCCGTTCTATAAGCATATCCCTGCAGCCAGGCATGCATGGCCCACCAGCCCAGGGGCGCCGCTATGACAAAGGCGATCCCGACGAGTCCCAGAAAGCTGCGGGAAAGCAGTGCAAACAGGGAGGGGACGCTTGCTCCAAGTACTTTTCGGATACCGATCTCTTTTATCCGCTGTTCGGCCGTGAACATGGACAGACCCAGCAGACCCAGGCAGGAAATAAATATTGCCAAGGCGGCAAAGATCACGGATAATCTGCCTATGATCGCCTCGCCGTTATATAGTTTGGCATATTCCTGATCGGAGAACATATAGGTGAAAGGGAAGGCGGGGTTGAGCTGTTTGCAAATGTCTTTGAGGCCTGCCAGGGCGACGGACGTCTTGCCGGGCCGGGTTCGTATCAGCGCCATTCCGAAATTCTTCTTTTGCCCGGACAGCACCAGGGGCAGGATCGCTTCGTGGAGCGACTGAAAATGGAAG
Source organism: Bacteroidota bacterium (assembly GCA_018267585.1). Lineage (GTDB taxonomy): Bacteria > Bacteroidota > Bacteroidia > Chitinophagales > Chitinophagaceae > Puia. The sequence continues at coordinate 42,525 of JAFDYE010000482.1, read as the reverse complement.
TCCTTTACTACTCCGATGATGTGCAGCGGGTAGTCTCCGCTATAGATCGTTTTCCCGATGGGGTCGCCCGCGAGGCCCATCAGCGCCGCCGCAGTCTCATTGATGATGACACCCGATGAGTCTGTAGGAAAGTCAACGGAGAAATCGCGTCCCGCCGACATATGGAGGCCCATTACCTTCATGAAGTCCGGCCCTATGCCTGCGTGTATGAAACGCGTATTGACATCAGGGTCTTTTCCCGGCCAGCGGATCGACAGGGTTCCGCTGTTGAGTGTTGTCGGGTTGTCGGACATGAGGGTGATATCCTGTATGCCCGGCAGGTTCCTGACGCTGGCAGTAAAGACGTCCTGTTTTGGCCGAAGGTCGCCGTCGAGCGGAATATAAATAAGGTTTTCCCTGTCATAGCCCAGCCGGGCGGTTTGTAAATAATCGATCTGACGGGAGATCAGGAAAGTGGAAAGGATAAGTACGATCGAAAGCACGAACTGGAATACGACCAGCCCCTGTCGGAAACGGGCGTTCCCGCGCGTACCTGACGGTAGAGCGGTTTTCAGGACGCGTATCGGGTTGAAGGCTGACAGGTAGAACGCCGGATAGCTGCCTGACAGAAGACCGGTCAGGAGAATGAGGACGATCAGCTCGACCCAGAAGATGGGAGAGTCAAAGGGGATGGCGAGCTGTTTGCCGGTGATCCCGTTGAATAGCGGCAGCAAAAAGATCACAATTGCCAGCGCCAGGACGACCGATAAAAAGGCCATGAGGAGGGCTTCTCCGATGAATTGTCTGATCAGCCGGCTGCGTTGTGCGCCCATTACTTTCCGGACGCCTATTTCCTTTGCTCTTCTTATGGACCGGGCGGTTGTCAGGTTCATGAAATTGATGCACGCGATCAGGAGGATGAACAAGGCAATGATGCTGAACAGCTGTACGTATTCTATTCTTCCGGAAGTGGGCGCACCATTGCGGAATTCCGAGTGGAGATAATAGTCGCTGAATGGTTGGAGGGCAAGCTCGATCCGGATGTTCTTCTGCTCTGTCTCAAAGTGGTCGAGGAGATGGGTCATCTTTTTCTCCAGCGTTGCGGCGTTGGCGCCTGGTCGTAAGAGGATCACTGTGCGGGGGTCAACGGCCTGCCAGTTCTTTGTCCATTCGTTGCCGTCCTCTGTATAGGCCATCCAGCTCATGATGAAGCTGGCTTTATCAGATACCTTATCTCCCATGTCTTCGAAGACAGCGGATATGGTGAAGTCCTTGCGGTTCTCGTATCGGATGGTCTTGCCGATGGCAGCGGAGGGGCTGCCAAAAAAATCTACCGCCATCTTCCGGGAAATTGCCAGGCTTTTCGGGGTATTCAGGGCCTGCTTTGCGGAACCCTCCAGCAGCGGGTGGCTGAACATCGTAAAGAATTCGGCGCCGGCGCTGTAGCCGGATTCCTTCAACGCCTTCTCTCCCACTGAGAATGTGCTGGTCGAAGACCAGGAGATGGCGGTTGCCTGTTCGATCTCCGGAAATTCTTTTTTCAGCTCCTCTGACAGGGGTCCCTGAGTCCAGTACCAGGACTGGAGCTTGCCACCCATATAATTGCGTTCATAGACGTAATAGAGACGGTTGGAATTGCTGTGAAAGGCGTCTATGCTTTTTTCGTCCTTCACCCAAAGGAATATGAAGAGTGTACAGCTTATACCGAGGGCCAGTCCCACGAGGTTGATCGCGGAGAAGCTCTTGTGTTTCCAGAGGTTCCGCAGGCAGATGGAGAGATAGTTCCTTAGCATGCCATGGGTACAATAAAAACGATGCCGGACTAGTATACGATTAATAATCAACGATGTATGTGTTTTTTTGTCATAGCGTTGTCCGCTTTTGATACGAACGGTGTTCATTTCCGTCGTCAATTGTGTATTTTGCCTGTCTATGCAAAGACTATCTGCGGCCCTCCTTATTTTGGCCTTTCTGTTATCCGGCGACTTTTCTACGAAAGCGAATCCTGCGCCTGAACCCTCACTACATCTTATTCCACAGCCTGTATCCGTCAAGCAGCAGTCCGGCGTTTTTAATCTTGACAGGTCTGCTGAATTGTCCATTGAGGGAGCCGGTTTCGATCAGGCTTCAGCCTGGTTTGTGGACCAGCTGGCAGTCCGTACGGGCATCCGGATACGCCGGGGGAAGGGTGGAAAGGGAATACAGATCGCAATGATGTCTGATAGGAACATGCTTGGAAAGGAAGGCTACGCGCTTGCTGTCAGTCCTTCGCGTATCGTTCTTCGGGCAAATGACGGGGCGGGCGTCTTTTATGGGCTGCAGACCTTGCTGCAGCTGTTGCCGCCCGATTTTATGACGAGACCGGACGGGACGGTAGTTCCGGGCCGCAGCTCAAAGATCGCGATCCCCTGTGTGGAAATAATGGACTATCCCCGATTTGGCTGGAGGGGGCTCATGCTTGATGTAAGCCGTCATTTCTTTACGAAGGAGGAAGTGATGCGGTATATCGACGAGATGGTCCGTTATAAATACAATACACTTCATCTTCATCTCAGCGATGACCAGGGATGGCGCATCGAGATCAAGAGCCTGCCGCAGCTGACCCGGCACGGGGCCTGGCGTGTGTCCAGAACCGGTCGCTGGGGCGAATTCCTGCCTTCGCTGGCGGGTGAGCCTACTCCCTATGGTGGTTACTATACCCAGGACGATATGCGCGAGATCATTCGATATGCGCAAAGCCGGTATGTGACCATTCTTCCGGAGATCGACGTGCCGGCGCACAGTCTTGCCCTGATATCCTCCTACAATGATCTTTCCTGTACGCAGCTGCCGTATAGTGTGAACCCTGGTTCGCGCGGTCCGGTCCGTGAAGACAATGCGCTCTGTATCGGCAATGACTCGGTGTTCCTGGTCCTGGATAAAATATTTAGCGAGCTGGCCGCGCTTTTTCCCTGCGAGTACATGCATATCGGCGGTGACGAGGCCTATAAAGGTTTTTGGGCGACCTGTCCGAAATGCCAGCGGCGTATGGCCGACGAGCATTTGAAGAATGTCGAGGAATTGCAGAGTTATTTTGTCAAGCGCATGGAGAAGATGCTTAATTCGAAGGGTAAGAAGCTGATCGGTTGGGACGAGATCCTCGAAGGCGGTCTGGCGCCTGAGGCGACGGTCATGAGCTGGAAGGGAATGTCCGGCGGTGTTACTGCGGCGCGGATGGGGCATAAGGTCGTGATGACTCCCTGGGACTTTACGTATCTCGATCTGTACCAGGGCGAGAATACGGTCGAGCCGCCGACGTATGGGATGTGCCGGCTGAGAGATTCCTATAACTATGATCCGGTGCCGGACAGTGTGGATGAAAAGCTTATTCTTGGCGGACAGGGTAATCTTTGGACCGAGTCGGTGCCTACCTTCCGGCAGGTGGAGTATATGACCTGGCCACGGGCGCTTGCTCTTTCCGAGGTGTACTGGAGTCCAAGGCAGGCGCGCAACTGGGATGATTTTACCCGCCGCATGGAAGAAGAGTTCCATTATCTTGATGCGGCCGGCGTCAAATATGCACGCAGCTCATTTAATGTCATCTTTAGCCCCAAGCGTACGCCGGACAGGGACCTTACGGTCGATATGACCACGGAGATCAGCGGGCTGGATATTTATTATACTTTTGACGACACGAATCCGGACCTCTATAGCACCAGGTATAATGGCACACCGGTAAGATTTCCGCTAGGCGCCGCGCAGCTAAATGTAATTACTTATAGGAATGGTCGCCCTGTCGGACAGCAGGTGAATATAAGGAAGGACGAATTGTCGCGTCGCATCGACCAGGGCAGGCATGTTTATTAAAAAATATAAATTTTTCTTATGCGTAAGCTAACCTTGTTTGTATTCACCGGTCTTTTGCTGGCCGGCGCGCCGGTGAGGGCTCAGCAGGCAAAGACGCCTCCCACGTTGAAATCGATCCTGCTCCATCAGTTGCAGAATACCTGGAATCAGCAGGACTGGTTTGTACCGGTCAGCAAGGCTGTCGAGGGCCTTACTGCGCAGCAGGCGATGTGGAAGCCTTCGGATTCTTCTCACTCCGTAGGGCAGCTTGCTTATCATTTGCTGTTCTGGAACCGGCAGGAGCTGGATAAGTTCAATGGTCGTAAGCCGTCGGCGTTCGATGGGAATAACGACGAGACGTTCACTTCCTTTAACGAGGCTACCTGGGCGTCCACAGTGGAGCAGCTCAACCAGGTCATGAAGGACTGGGAGACGGCGATCAAAAATGCCGACGACGCAAAGCTTCAAAGCTGGTATGACATTATCGCCCATATCAGCACGCACAATGCCTATCACACCGGCCAGATACTTTATATCCGGAAACTGGCCGGCAACTGGGATCCCAGCAAGGGTGTAAAATAAGATTACCACTAATCCCCATTAGCTTCCCCTTATCCGGAATAGCATCCGCACAGGTATAATTCATCCCCGGAAGAGACAAAATTCCTGTTTGATCAACTAATAAACAGGAACTTTGCGAGCATTTTTTTTGCCGACAGTTTTGCGCCGTTTACCGCGTTTTTTGCTCCGTTTGCAGCATTGGTATAGACGGACTGAATTGATCAAATTAGTTTTGTCTTCAAATTTTACATGTGATGAAAACACTATCTGCTTTTATCTTCTCTCTTATCCTAATGAGTGCGGCTGTTGCCCAGCCTCCTGCGGGGCAGAAGCCTGCCGGTGGTCAGGCTCCTGCGCAGGGTGCACCGGGCGCCAGGCCTGGCGCGCCGCAAGCTCCTCCTACTATCGGTCGCGCTTTTGGAAAGGTGACGGATTCTGCCGGTCAGCCGATGGCGCAGGCCTCTGTTATATTATTAAAGGCGACGATGGATCCTGCTACCAAGAAAAGGAAACTTATTTTGCTGAAGGGTACGGAGACGAAGGCCAACGGCGAGTTCGACTTCGAAGACCTTCCGATCGTTACACCGATGGTCGCGCGTATCTCTGCGACGGGGTACAAGAATCAGGACGTGAATGTCATGATCGTTCCCCAGCAGGCGGCTGATAAGCCCGGCGCTCAGGGCAACAACCCGATGGGCAATCTCCCCTCATTTGAAAAGGACCTGGGTGCGATCAAGCTCGCGAGTGACATTAAGGAGCTGGGCTCTGTTGTCGTAAAGGCGAGTGCGCCTGCGATGAAGCTCGAGCTGGATAAAAAGGTGTTCAACGTAGACAAGAACATAGTCAGCACCGGCGGAACGGCGGTAGACGTAATGCGGAACGTGCCTTCCGTCAATGTGGACATCGATGGGAATGTCAGTCTTCGCGGCGCGAGCCCTACTATCTTTGTGGACGGGCGTCCGACGACGTTGTCGCTTGATCAGATACCTGCTGATGCCATCGAGAGCGTGGAAGTGATGACGAATCCTTCGGCGAAGTATGATGCTTCGGGTGGCGGGTCCGGCATTCTGAATATTATCCTGAAGAAGAACAGGAAGCAGGGCTATAATGGTAACATCAATGCCGGGATAGATTCACATGGTCAGCCCAATGTGCTTGCCGGGTTCAATCTTCGCAGCGGCAAGGTGAACTTCACCGCCAACGGGATGTATAATGCTATGAACAACAGAACCATCGGTAATACCGACCGTTCGACCTACCTGTCTGATACGACTACCCACCTGGTGCAGGACGACCTTCAGCGGAACAAGGGGCATTTTATGTTCGGGCAGATCGGTGTGGACTGGTTCGTGAGCAATAAGACTACGTTCTCCGGTTCGTATATCAAGGTGCACGGTAATTTCAAACCGACCGATGCGTCTGTTATCCGGACGGACTACCTTGCGAACCAGTACGATTCGGCCGTTTATTCCGTTCGCAACAGCCTTGCCGACAGGACCTTTGACGTCAACGGCGCACAGTTTGGCATGAAGCATTCGTTCGCGAAAGATGGTCATCAGATCACGGCCGACGGCTCGTATTTCGGAGTCAAGGGTGAGGCGAATACGGACTATACGACCAATTATTTTGCGGACCAGCAGCACTCGTCTTTCAAAGGAACTTCGTTGCAGAGAACTCTCGGATCGGCCAAGCCGTCGTTCTGGACCTTTCAGACAGATTATACCAATCCGCTGACTCCAAAGACCAAATTAGAAGCCGGTCTTCGCGCCTCCATACAGAAGCTGAGCAACTATAACAACACCTTTCCCGTTGATGCCAGCGGTCAGGAGCAGCCTACGAAGTACGGCCTTACGGACTACAGCAGCACCAATGATGTCTATGCGGCTTATGTAAATCTGACCAGCGGCTTTGGCAACTTCAGTTATGCGCTGGGTCTTAGGGGGGAAAGTTCGAACTATACGGGGGATGTACTTAATACGGGTCAGCATTTCCACAATTCCTATCCGACCAGCCTTTTCCCTTCGGTGTTCCTGAGCGAGAAACTCAAGAATAACCAGGAATTGCAACTGAGCGGGACTCGTAAGATCAACCGGCCAGGATTCTTCCAGCTGGCGCCCTTTACGGATTATTCGGACACGCTGAATATTACGCGCGGTAATCCCAACCTCGTACCGGAGTTTACCAATTCTTTCGAACTTTCGTATATGAAGACCTTTCCGCACAGCAATACATTGTTGGTGTCCGGGTACTATAAATATACTTCGAATCTCATTACCCGTTACCAGGACAGCGGTCTAAGCCCCGTCGCCAAGCCGATCCTGATCAACACGTACGAGAATGCCAACAGCTCGTATACGGTGGGCGGTGAGGTCACTTCCACCAATACCATTACCCGCTGGTGGGATGTTTCGTTGAATATCAACGTCTATAACTCGCATATCAATACGGAGAACCTGAAGCAGGTGTCCCAGGATGCGTTGTGGAGCTGGTTTGGAAAGTTCAACAGTAATTTTAAGTTGCCTGAGAATATTACCATTCAGCTGACGGCGGTCTATCAGTCCAAGACAAATATTCCTGCCAACCAGCAACCACAGCAGTTCGGTCCTCCGGGGCAAACGCAACAGAGCGCTGCTCAGGGATTTATCCGGCCTTTCGGCGGTGTCGACATTGCCGTCAAAAAGAGCTTCCTGAAGAACAATGCTGCATCTATCACACTGAATATGAGCGACGTGTTCCGCACCCGCTGGTCGAAACAGTACAGTTCGAGTCCTTATTTTGCGCAGGAGTATGACCGTCTCAAGGATCCCCAGCTTTTCCGTGCGGTATTCACCTACCGGTTTGGCAAAATGGACCTGAACATTTTCAAGCGGAAGGATATGAACTCGCAGGGTATGGGTGATGCCGGGTCGAGTCTGCAATAGGCTAGCTCTCGTCAATTATTCTGACAGTCTCGTATAGCAAAATCCCGGGCTTGCCCGGGATTTTGCGTATCGGTGGATAACATTTTGCGAAGACCTGTCGGATTTACTCTGGTTTTTTCCCTGACCGACGGACGTTGACCAGCTTGAGCAGCATGTCGAACCAGAACGGTGCGCCGGCGCTGATCGAGAAGGCTGTGATGGCGAGGCCGATCGCATACCAGAACAGCTCTACGGCTCTGTTCGATCCTTTTTTGGTCCATTTTCCGCCTTTTACGTGTACGCTATCTTTTGTTGCCGTGTCGATCGTAGCTGTGTCGATGCTCAGGGGTGGCACGCCTTTGTGCCAGCCGATCGGGATATGAAGGGCTGCCAGCTCTCCGAGCTGATCGGATATCTGCTGCAGGTCGTTGACCCCAACCGAATCGTGGTGTCGCTGGAGACTGTCCAGCGCCGTTACCGCCTTGTTAAGGACGCCGAAAGCGGAATCGGCGTTCCCTTTCTGCAGATGACTCATGGCGACCGCCCTGTAGGACTGCTGCAGTGCCGTGATTGTCGTGTCCTGTTTGGCCCTGGCGTAGTTGTCGGCGAGCTGTGTGGCGACGGGTGTCAGCTGGCTGCGCAGGGTCGGGCTTGTATAGATGGTCTTGAAGAGATGGATGCTGTTTACGTTGAGCACCAGCGTGACGGCGATCGAGATGATCAGGACCCTTCGTCGCATGAGGTCTTTGAACCAGCCGGTCATCCGGTCTGTCTGGTCCTTATACCATTGCTGTATCTGCTGGTCCAGCATCGTCAGCACCTTTCCCGGATAGCCGCCGCTGTAGGCGACGCTCTTTTCGATCATGTTGATCAGCATCAGCTTAAGGTCACTGTTGGCCTTCATATTGTTGACGCCGGCCTGGAAAAGCTTGAAGGTGTCTTCGTCTTTGATGAATTTCCTGCCGTAGTTGACGATCGTATCGATCAACGCCTGGCTGAACATAAAATTGCTGATGTACATGGGCGGGCGGGTGGCTGTTTTGAAGATAGCCGCTACCATGGGATGTTTATAAAGCAGTTCGCCGAAGTTGACGTCTGAGCCATCGGCGAACATTCTGACAATGCCATCGAACAGCATCTGGCCACGCTCGTTCTTCCAGTTGTTGTATATCTCTGTGAGCGTGCTGACCAGCAGGCTTAGCAGTGCGTAGACGAGTATCAGGCAGATGATCGTCTCCAGCAGCGGGGAATCGGTAATGGATGATAACATAGCAAGCCTAAGGTAGCGTTCTTCGGTGGTTGCACCAACAGTATAAACCCCTAATTTCCCTTCGGTCAGTCACTGTTGCCTTCCGGCGGGAGCAACCGCCGGGCCATGCTTGTCAGTGCGTTTCCGTGTACTTCTTGAAATTATCCAGGATGGCCTGCCAGCCGCCTTTCTGCATTTCGATGGGGTTCGTGCCTTCTGCTTCGAAAGTTTCGGTTATGCGGGTTTCGTTGTCTTTGCTATTGAAGCTGACGGATACCTTTCTGCCGTCGCCGAGGGTATATTCGATCAGCCGATACTGTTGTACGTTATCGTATACGCCACCGAAGTCAAAACCAAAGCTGCCGTCTTTGGCTTCCATTCTTGCGGAGAATTTGCCGCCGGTGCGCAGGTCGTTGACGGCGTGGGGAGTGTGCCAGTCGTCTGAAGCGGTGTTCCATTTGGTGATGTGTTCGGGGGCCGACCAGAATTCCCATACTTTTTCGACGGGTTTTTTTACGGTGGTCTCAACGGTGATCTTTGTTGCAGCTGTCGTTGTCATTTTTTCTTTTTTTAGGTGTGATCGAATTGATAGTGCAAACATACCCTGAATTGATCGGACTGAAGCTGTGTGAAAGCGGCAATCGAGGGGGCTGTTTCCGACAGGTTATGATTTGGTCCATAAATAGCAATTTTGGCTATCCGGTGGGTGGTGGTTCGCGCGGAACTTTGTACTCTTATACTACTATTATTATGTCCAGTATTATGTCCAGCCCGGCTCTTCCGGTTACGTCCGGGGCGCCGGAACCCGCTAATAAGAAGACGATTTTTCGTTTGCTATACCTCCTGCTGCTTGCCTGGCTGACAGGGTTGGGAGTATTGGCCTCGACCGGGTTTTTTGCCGACTTTTCAAGCCTGCCTCCGCGGATGGCGTTTGTGCCTCTGCTTCCCCTGCCGGTTGTGTTGTTGCTTGGGCGGTCGAAGACGGGGAAGTACCTGGTCTATCGTGTCCGGCCCCAGTGGTTCATTTATTGGCAGTCCTTCCGGGTCCTGGTCGAGATCGGTCTGTGGGCGTTGGTTCGCAACGGCTTGTTGCCGGTTCAGCTGAGCTTTGAGGGGCGCAATTTTGATGTCCTTGTGGGGCTGCTGGCGATACCGGTTGGTTATTTTTCGTTGGTGCGGAAGGCCTGGCCGTCGTGGACGGCGCTTGCCTATAATATAATCGGGCTGCTGATGCTGGTGAATGTGGTGAGCATTGCCTTTCTTTCTATGCCTACGCCGTTGCGGAAATTCCATGGTCTGCCGGATGCATCCCTTGTAGCGCATTTTCCGTTGATCTACCTGCCGGGCGTGTTGGTTCCGCTGGCGTATACGCTGCATATCTTTTCCATCCGTCAGTGGTTTGCGGGCCGGCGGGACGGTGGTCCGGCGGCGGGCAGGAGGTTGTAAGCTTTAGGTGTCAGGAAGTCGGACAGGCCGGTTATACGAAAAAATATTTATTTTTAGTCTTTATAACTGTCTTATGTACCGACTATCTATCCTTTTCCTGGGGCTTATCCTCGCCGGCCCGTCAGCTTATTCACAATCCGGCGAATTAACGCGCGATGGTGCCAGGACCGATAAGAAGCTGGAGGCCCGGCTGCGTCCGCTGATCGATTCTTTTCACGGTGTCGCCGGGTGTTATGTCCGAAATCTGAAGACCAATAAAGAGGTCGCGATCAATGCCGATACCATTTTTCCTACCGCCAGCATTATCAAGGTCCCGATCATGGTCGGCATCTTCGACAAGATCAATCAGGGGGTATATAAATATCATCAGCCGTTGGTATACAGGGATTCGCTGGCCAGGAAGGGGTCGGGTCTGATGCAGTTCTTCAAGGACAGCACGCCTACCGATCTTCAGACCGCTATCGTCCTGATGATCACGCACAGCGACAATGCTTCAGCCGTATGGTGTGAGAAAATGGCCGGGGGTGGGCTGGCCATCAATGCCTGGCTGGACGCCCATGGTTTTAAAGATACGAGGCTCAACAACCGGACGCCGGGTCGCGAACCAAACCGGCAGCTGTATGGCTGGGGACAAACGACGCCGAGAGAGATGGCCCGGCTGGTGACCCTCATCCGCGATGGCGGGGCCGTCAGTCCGGCGGCCAGCCAGACCATGTACCGGATCATGACGCAGGTCTTCTGGAATGAATATGCGCTTTCTGCAATACCGCCTTATGTGCAGGCGGCGTCCAAACAGGGTATGGTAGACGATTCGAGGTCGGAGGTCCTGCTGGTGAACGCGCCTCACGGCGACTACGTGTTCTATATCGCCACGAAGAACAATAAGGACCAGCGATGGGTTTCTGACAACGAGGCCTGGCAGCTGGCGCGGAAAGTTTCTGCGCTGCTGTGGGAATATTTTGAGCCCCGTTCAAAATGGAAACCCGCGCCCGTCATCGAATAAAATTACGTACATTCACAACTATGAAAAAGGCCATTGGCATGCTTGCCTTCCCGTTGCTGTTCTGTATTTCTGTTGCCCACGCCGGCTATTATCCGACAGATTCCACTATTGAGGGACGATGGGACATCGTTGTTCACCAGTCCGACCGCGAAGTTCCTTCCTGGCTGGAGGTCATCCGCTCGGGTGTACACACGCTGGTTGGCCGTTTTGTCGGCGGTGGCGGCAGCGCCCGTCCTATCTCAAAGATCTATTATGATGCCGGTAAGTTTCATTTCTCCATACCTCCGCAGTGGGAGCGTAGCGATAACGATCTTACCGTCGAAGGTACGTTCCGGGGAGATAGTCTGAGCGGGACGCTGACCAACCCCGACGGCAAATCCTATCAATGGTCGGCTCACCGGGCTCCCAAGCTGCAGCGGACCACGGCACCGATATGGGGCAAGCCGATCCCTCTGTTCAACGGCAAGGACCTTCAGGGCTGGCATCCGTCCGGCAAGACCAACCAGTGGGAGGCCGTCTCGGGTGTGCTGAGAAGTCCGAGGTCAGGCTCCAATTTCATCACGGACGGAAAGTATACCGACTTCAAGCTTCATATCGAATTCCGTTATCCCAGGGAAAGCAACAGCGGCGTCTATCTGAGGGGCCGTTATGAGGTGCAGATCGAGGACGAAGACGGAACGGAGCCTTACAATAACCAGATCAGCGGCGTCTATGGCTTTCTTTCGCCCAGCGAGCAGCGCGTGAAGAAGGCGGGGGAGTGGCAGACCTACGATATTACCCTGGTCGGGAGGCTGGTCACGATCGTATTCAATGGCAAGACGGTCATCTGTAACCAGGAGATACCTGGTATTACGGGTGGTGCGCTTGACAGCAGGGAAGGCGAGCCGGGCCCCATCTATCTGCAGGGCGATCACGGGCCAATCGAATATAGAAATATTGTGCTGACCCCGGCAAAATAAATTATAAGCAGCGCTCATCTATCAAAACTCCTTATTTTAATATTGGGTCCTCCTTTTGTCCGCAGGCCCGCTTTGTTGAGGCTGTAGGTGAGACTCAGCAGGAAGTAGCGGTGTAGCACATTATATCTTTCGTCGAGGATATTTCCCTGGTTAATGCTGCGGGTGATCCCGTTATTCCTATCCAGCAGGTCCATGACGCCTAGCTTGATCTCGGCCCGGTCATTCTTTAGAAAAGGTCTGGCAAGCGAGATATTCCAGAGGGGAATGTTGGTATTGTATCCATCTGACCTGCCGGTATTGAGTATATAGGAGAACTCGTTGTGAAGCGAGAAGCCCAGGGGCAGGTAGTTGGTGGTTGTCGCTCCATAATTGTGCCGGAGGTAGTGGGTGTTCAGCGCCGGCTGCAAAGAATAGGTGCCTGTATAGAAGGATACGGAAGCGGTCAGCTCAAGATCAAATTTATCTGCTATGTCATAGTCGAAGGAGAGGTTGGGACGCAGGGTGGTGGAGGTGATCCTGTTGGCTGCGCCGTTGACAAAGGCCTTATTAAGGCTATAAATAAAGAAGCTGCCCAGCTCGAGCCGGGCGTGCAGTGCGCGGATCGGGAAGCCATACTCCAGATTGGTCAGAAGATTGCCTGTGCCATTGGTGTTAACGGGACGGCTTGTCCTTGTGCCTACGGAGCTGACGGAGTCGCTTTGTACGATGGCGTCGAGGGCGTCTGTGGCATTGAAAAAAAAGAGAAGGTGTCTCCCCCGGGTAGGGCTGGCCGAGAAATAGTTGAGCGAAACGCTGTGAGTATAGCTTCTTTTGAGGGTCGGATTACCTGTAGTGGTGTTCAGGGGATTGCTGATATCCGGCACTGGCTGCAACTGGGTGACGGATGGCTGTGTGGTGTAGGTGCTATAGTCGAACCGGAGATTTCTTGTCTGAGAAAAATTGTATTGAAAGATAGCGTTGGGCAGGAGGTCGGTGAACGATTGGCGGATGTATGAGCCGCTTGAATGGTTGGTAGCGTTCAGCGATGCCGACTGTATATTGGCGCCGACGGTGATATTCAACTTTTTTTGGTTGCTTCGGAAGCTGATGCCTCCGCCGGAGTAGCGGTATTCGCTGCCAAAATCGTTGCTCAGCAGGGAGTTCGGCATGTCATGTTTTCCCGAACCGGGGTTGTAGTCAAAGGTTTGCTTGTTGCTGGCGCCCGTATTGACGTTGAGGAAGCTGCTCAGGGCAAGCAGTGAACGCCGGCCGATCGGTTCGGTGTAGGTGATATTGCCGCCCAGGGTTCTGGTGGTCGCGTCACGGCCTGTGATCTGATCGATCAGAGAGTCGGTGCCGCGATAGTACTGGTTATCCGAGATCTGGCTGCCATCCTGCCTGCTATGATTGTAGGCGATATTGAAGTCTCCGGATATAGTTCTACCCTTTTTTGCAAGGCGATGCCTTAGCAGCAGTTCGGTCGAAAAATCGAAGGCAGAGGGGTTTGTTCCGTTGTCGCTGAAACCGTCATTCAGCAGCTGGCCGTCCGATGTCTGACTGGCGTAGCGGTCGGCGGCATTTTTCCCGGAGTGCTGCCAGGTCATGGAAGGCGTCAGCCGGAAGGATGTGCTGCTGCCCAGCTGCTGGTCGAGGATAGCGGCCAGCCGGTGCTGGGTGACCTCGTATACCGTGCCCGTCGTGTCCTGAGTCGTATAATTATTCCCGGGCGCCAAGTTCTGTGAAAGAGATGTTTTGTTGGTTACCAGGCGTATATTGCTGACCGTGTAGTTGGAGTTCAAGGACCCTTTGCCGCTGTCCCAGGAATTGTTGTAGTTTAGACCGCCCGCGGATGTCCTGGCGACGCCCTGCTGGTTTTGCCCGAGCCCGGTCACGGGGAGTCCGTTGTTGCTGCCGGCGTTTCCTGACTGGATATTTATTCTGCCACCGCCGTTGCGCATCCCGCGAGACAGTTCGCCGGTAAAGTTCAGGACGTCCATCAGCGAGAAGCCTTGCCGGTTAGTGTTGTTGGCCATGCCCAAAAAGGAGAGCTGTTCATCTCCCTTGAATTTATTGATATTAGTTTGGGCGTCATACCGACCACCTCCGGAGCCCGATCCTCCTCCCGCCGTGATCTTCCCAAAAGTGGCGAAATTCCTGTCTTTTTTCAATTTAAGATTGATCGTCTTCTCGCCATTGCCGTCGTCGACACCTGTAAATGCCGCCTGGTCGCTTTTGCGATCGAAGACCTGTACCTTGTCCACGGCATCGGCGTTCAGATTTTTAGTCGCCATTTTCACGTCGCCGGTAAAGAACTCCTTCCCATTGACCAATATGCGACGCACCGTCTGTCCGTTGACCTTGATCGTTCCATCGCTTTCTACGGTTACGCCAGGCATTTTTTTCAGCATGTCCTCTACCACGGCGTTTGGCTGCGTCCTGAAGTTCTCTGAATTGAATTCGATGGTGTCGTTGTTGATCTCAACAGGGGGGCGTCTTGCTGTGACCCGGACGTCCCGCAGGTTGGTGACCGGCACGAGGTGTATGTCAGCTGTCTCGTGAATTCCGTCGCCGGACAGGTACGGCAGCGGCCTCCATGCGGGAAGATAGCCTGCATAGGAGGCGGAAAGCAAATAATCACCGGGCCCCGGTTTTTTCAGCAGGAACTGCCCTGCGGAATCGGCTATCACAAAGCTGATCAGGGTGGTGTCGCGGGCGCTGACCAGCGATATAGTCGCATAGGCAAGGGGGTTGTTCGTAGACGAATCGCAGACCCGGCCTTTTATGGTCATTGTCTGGGAAAAAGCTGACAGCGCGGACAGGTAGAAGGTCAAAACCAGGTAACTCCGGAGCATGTAATTGTTTTTCCGAAGTTATCGGCCTGTGCTAAAAGACGAGGTTTAACATTCTGTCAGAAAGGTTAAGCGAGGTTAAAATCCTAGGGCAGCACGAATCTGTAGCCGACGCCCTTTATCGTCAGTATCTCGATCCGGCTGTCGTATCTCAGATAGCTGCGCAGCTTTGTAATATAAACGTCCAGGTTGCGGCTGTTGAGGAAGGAGTCGTTGCCCCATATGGCGCGGAGGATGTCTTCGCGTGGTATGATATGGTCCCTTCCTATCCACAGTTGCTTTAGCAGCTCGCTCTCCCTGTAGGAAAGCTTGCGTTCATAGTCTCCTTCCGTCAATGGCTGGTGGAGGGGCTGATTCGCCGGTAGCCGGTGAGGCGTGTGATCCAACAGTGGCTGGTGGAGAGGGTGATCCAAGCCCGGAGGGTGAGGATAAGCCAATACCTGCCGGTGGGTATGGAAGGTATACCTGCCGATGGCGATGGTCTCTGCAGCGGGGGCTGCCGAAGGGCCGGAACGTCTGATGCGCAGTACGTTCTCGATGCGGATGATCAGCTCTTCCATGCTGAATGGTTTTCGGATGTAGTCATTTCCGCCGGTGCGGAACCCTTTGATAAGATCTTCTGTCTGGGTCTTTGCGGTTAGGAAAATGATGGGGATGTCGTCGTTGATAGCACGGATATCGGTCGCCAGCTCAAAACCGTTGCGGCCCGGCAGCATTACGTCCAATACGCAGACGTCCGGAGCGCTGCTGGTAAATGCGCTCAGCACGGCAGCGCCGTCGGTTACCATTACTACCTCGAATCCCCGGCTCTCGAGCGTCTCTTTGACGATCTTGCCTAAAAAGATCTCGTCTTCGGCATATAAGACCTTAATCGCGCTCATGTGATGGGAGGTTTTGGGGAGATAAAATTCATGTGATGGGTGGTTTTGGGGAGGTGAAAGTCATGCGACGGGCAGTTTGATGGTGAAGCTGGTCCCCTTTCCTTCTTTGCTTTCTACCGCGATCGAGCCGTTGTGCCTGGTCACGATGTGATGGACATAGCTCAGGCCGAGTCCGTAGCCTTTAATGTCATGGTGGTCGCCGGAAGGGACACGGAAGAATTTTTCGAATATCCGCGAGATGTACCCGGGTGGTATGCCTATCCCGTTGTCGGTGAAGGCTACATCGACCGATGCTGCCGGTCCGGTATTTTCCGAAAGATGGATGGTGATCACCGGAATTTCCTTACAGTATTTGAGCGCGTTATCCAGCAGATTGGAAAATACGCTGCTCATATGGGTTCGGTCCGCCTTGACTATCCAGCGTTCACCGCTGGTGGTGAGTTGTACGAATGCCGCCGTCTTTTCCAGCTGCAGCCGCATGCTGGCAATGGTCTCTGCCGCCAGCTCGTGGAGGTCTACGTCCGTCTTGTTCAACTCGATCTCTTTGTTTTCGAAGGAAGACAGCTTCAGCACTTTGTCGACGAGCAGGGACAGCCGTTGAAGCTCGAGTGCGGAGATATCGAGGTATTCCCTTGTCTTCTGCGGGTCATTCAGCGCGTCAAAGTGGCGCAACGCTTCTACGGCCACTTTGACGGTCGAAATGGGTGTTTTCAGCTCGTGTGTCATATTGCTGATAAAATCGTTTTTTATGACGGCCAGCTGCTGCTGCTGTTTGAGGTTGCGGTAAAGGAAGACGAACGACGCGGTCGTAAAGGCCAGGAGGAGGACGGCCATGGACAGTGGCAGGCGCAGCCGGTGAAGGATATAGCGGAAAGGGTTGTCAAAGCTGGCCTGATAGGCAAAAACGTTTGAGAGACCGATGAAGAGGCAACTTGTTTTCAGCTGGTTGGCGGGTACCGGTTGTTCGAGGGCACTGCGTCTACCTTCCACCCGCAGCATGACATAGGGTACGTCGATCCTGTTTTTGAGGAGCTCTGTTTTATAAGCGGAGTCCAGATGGCCGATCGAAAGGGTGTTGCTGCCGCTGTCTGCCGGGGTTATGACCCTTATCATCAAGGGCATCTGGCCGTCGGGGCCGGGGGGAGGGCCGATGGTTTGCATGGAGATCATCCTTTTCTCCGGAGTATCATGGTTCAGGGTGTCCGCGTGAAAATTCGCCTTCAAGGCCAGCATGAGGTCTTTCGAGTGGCCGCTATCCTTTCTGATGACAAGTCCGGTTGCCGGCCCTGTCTTTTGACGAGGGGTGTCAAAGCTGTCGATGATGTCGAACAGGTAGAGATTGTTCCTGATTTGCCTGCGGGTGAAACTGCTATCGTTTTGAAAGCGCTGTATCTGTATTTTATAGATGACGTCTCTGAAGGTGATCTCCGTCTCTTTTTTTAGCTGGGCCCATTCTTCCCCATAAAGTTTTTTAAACCAGTATACCTGGAAGACGGACATCCCGATGATCGCGAGCATCATCAAGGTGGCGGAGACCCGTAGTCTGCGCGAGCCTGGTATAAAGGATCGAATTTTCATCAGCAGTAAAGATAGGCAAGATAGCGGCCGGAAAAGAGGATTAACCTTAATTAACGTTATAGCAGGGTTGATTAACGGAGCCGGGGTATAGATTTGAACACAATAAAACAAGAAACATGAAATACCTGTTCTTCTTCTTCTGTGTTGTGGCGGCTACCGGTGCGGTGCGTGCTCAGCTATCGCCGCAGGTGCATCGGGGCGTCATCCATTACGAGCGAAAGATCGATGTGCACCGCCACCTTTCTGATCCGCAGATGCGGGCGACGGTACCCCAGTTCCAAACAGCAGCATACGATCTGTTGTTTGACGATAGCATCTCGGTTTACAAGGCCACTCCGAAGGACGAGGCTCCTGATCCTTTTGAAGCTTCCGGGGGCGGCAACCGTATTGTCATGCGGTTCGGGGGACCGGGGGATGACGGTATTCTTTATGAGAATCATGCGAATGGCAGGCTTTTGGAGGAGACGACGCTTGAGGAGAAGAAGTATCTTATTTCCGATTCGATCAGAGACCTGTCGTGGAAGCTTTCGGAAGAGAGGGGCAGCGTTCTGGGGCACGACTGCAAAAAGGCAACGGCGACCAATATGCGAGGTATCAGACTGGTAGCCTGGTACAGCGAAGATATTGCCGCCCCGGTGGGGCCGGAGAAGTTTGGGGGGCTGCCGGGCGCAATCCTCCGGCTGGATGCAGACAGCGGGGGCATCGTATTCACGGCGACCAGGGTAGATCCTTTCGTACCGGAGAAGGAACTCAGGGCGCCCGGAGGAAAGGCGATCACGCGCGCGGATTATGAGAAGTTGCTGGATAAGGTCATGGGGCCTGCCGATGCCCAGGGTCGGCGGATGACGCGGAGGATGAACTGACCCGGCGGGGTCATTTTTTTGCATATATGTAGTTAACTACGTAGATTTGTACATAAATATTACTGAAATGGAAGATGAGGTTTTGATCAGATTGCTCAACAATACTTATTGTCAGCAGGTTATCGATCTTATCCTGCCCATCCAGCAGATAGAGTTCGGGGTTCCGATAACGATCGAGGGACAGCCCGACCTGCTGGATATCGAGGCGAGTTACATCCGGGCGGGGGGAGGTTTTTGGGGAGCCGTTGCCGGCGAACGGCTCGTGGGGGAGAGGATGAGGCTGGCGGAGCAGACGATAGGGGCGAAGAACGGACTGCCGGAACAACTGGTGGAGAAGAGAATAGGGACGACGGAACAACCCGGCCCCGGGCGGACGGGTGAAGAAGTTCGCCGGGAGGACGCGATGGTTGTCGGAAGCATTGCGCTGATGAATGTCGGACATGGTACGGGCGTGATCCGGAAGATGTTCGTAAAGAGGGAATTCCGGGGAAAGGAGCTTTCGATCGCCCAGCGGCTGCTGGATACGCTGGTGGCACACTGCCGGGGCAACGGCATCAGCGATCTGTATCTGGGGACGGTAGGCCAGATGAAGGCTGCGCATCGCTTTTACGAGCGCAACGGCTTTCGGCCGATAGAAATGGACGCCTTGCCCTCCTGGTTTCCGCGTATGCCAACCGATCATCTATTTTACCATTTACACCTGTAATACCGCAGCGCCATGAATGTCATCGACGAATTGGGAATCCTGGCCATCTCCACGCGTCTTCAGCGCCTGAGCGAGCAGCTCCGTAAGGATGGCGTCCTGATCTACAAGGACTGCGGCATCGATTTTGAGCCCAAGTGGTTTCCTGTCATTTACACTCTTTATCGTAAACCGGGGCTTGGTGTTGTCGAGCTGGCGGCGGAGATCGGCTATGCTCATCCTTCTACGATCAGTCTGTTGAAAGAGCTGGAGAAGGAAAGGCTGATCCTTAGCAGGAAGGACAGGCAGGATGAGCGCAAACGGATCTTGCGGCTCTCGGACAAGGGTAAGCAGCTGGTTCAGGAGATGGAGCCCGTATGGAAGATCATGACCGAGGCCATTGAGGAGATTACCAACACGCGCAACAATCTTATGAAGGCCATTATTGAGGTGGAGGCGCGGTTGAGGGAGAGAAGTTTTTTTGAGAGGGCGCGTTCGCATAAAAAAACAGGATAATGGGGGGAGGTTATTTCTCCCCCGGTTTGACCTGCATAATGTGTTGCGGAATAAGTCCATGGGCTTCCTTGTGCGTGTTGATCACGGCTGAGGAATCCGGAGCCTGGGACAGGCAGACGACCATGCCTCCATTGACCCAGTAGTTGATAAAGTTCACGCCATACTTGCCTTCTACCGCCAGGTCCTTCTGGTGGGCCGCGGCCACGTCCCGGGGAGTAACCTTTTGGGTGCCGAAGTCGTGGATATCGAGGTAGAAATTCTTTTCACCGTTTGTGGCCGACTCCTTACCTTCGGTTACCGGATATATCTGATCCGGGAGCAGGCCATGTGCTTCAGCGTGCGTTCTGCGTATAGATTGGGTATCAGCAGAAGAAGAAAGGCAGTAAACATCTCCCCCGGTTTCGTCGACCCAATATTTGAGAAAATGCACCCCGTATTTCCTTTGAACAGCCAGATCCTTTGCGTGTGCCTCTGCGACTGCCGACGCTGTGACCTTACCCGGACCAAGGTGGTGGACGTCCAGGTACAAATGGTCGCCATTTTTGGGTTCGGCGACTGTATTATCCGACTGGGCCAGTAATCGGAAAGGGAGCAGGCTCAATGCTGCGAGTGCTGTGTGGACAATAAAGATTTTCATGATGAAGTGGCTTTGAATTGATGATCAGAATATGAATTTCCATTACAAAGGAACCTTCGATTCGGCTATAGGATGTAAGGATTTTTCCCTATTTTACCAGCACTGTCCCCCTAATTTATGAGAATTTAAGCCTTCGGGCAGCGGACCGGAGGTCTGCTTATAAACAACCACTATGGAGTTGATCGAAAGAGCCGGTTTTTTATCGACTCTGCAATCAAGGCTAAGAGATATTGCAGATGGGGAGGGACATTGTATTCTTATAAGCGGAGAGTCGGGTATCGGAAAGACCTCGCTGATAAGGGCTTTTTGCAGAGAAAAGGGAGAGGTCGCCAGCTTTTACCAGGGCAGCTGCGACGCGCTGTTCACGCCGCGTCCACTGGCTCCGCTGTATGACATTATCTGGCAGATACACGGCGATGGCTGGGAGAATACCGGCGGGAAGGAGGACAGGGCCGCACTTTTCAACCGGTTCATCCATGAGATCGCCAGCCGGTCGTCGCCGTCCGTTATCATCTTTGAGGATATCCACTGGGCCGACGAGGCCACACTGGATTTTATAAAGTTCCTGGCCAGGCGCATTGCCCGGCTACGCTGTCTTTTTGTTCTCACGTACCGGGACGACGAGATCCATTCTTTACATCCATTGCGAAATGTCCTGGGACAGCTGCCTCCCGACTCTTTCACCCGGTTGCACCTGACGCCGTTGTCGCGACCTGCGGTTGAGAAGCTGGCGAAGGAGAAGGGCTATAACGGGGAGGACGTCTATAGCATTTCCGGTGGAAATCCATTTTATGTGAACGAGATCCTGGCGAGTTACAGTCCGGGGGTCCCCGACAATATTAAAGACGCCGTCCTCTCTGTGTATCACCGGCTGGACGAAAAGACCAAGCAGGTATGGGACCTGCTGTCCGTACTGCCGACGGGCTTTGAGGTAAAATACCTGGAAACGGTCGAGCCAATGTATGCGTCGGCGCTGGCGAAATGCCTCGAGGCGAAGATCCTGTTCGTCCGGGAGGGGCTTATTTTCTTTAAGCACGAGCTATACCGGAGGACGATCGAGACCTCGCTGTCGCCTTTTGTGCGGATCGCGCTGAACAAGAAGATCCTGGAGCTGTTCAGGGGGAGCTTTGAGGAGCACCGCGAGATAGAACGGATCGTCCATCATGCGAAAAATGCCAATGAATATGAGCTGGTCGTTCGCTATGCTCCTCTTGCTGCTGCTGCGGCTGCGGAGGTCGGAGCGCACGTCGAGGCTTCCAAACTGTACTATACGGCCATCGAATACTACCAGGGGAAGGACAAGGACCTGTTGGTGAGGCTCTATGCGTCCTATGCCTATGAATGCTATCTGACCAACCGGATCAAGGAGGCCATTATTTACCAGGGAAAGGCGCTTGCCATCTGGAAGGAGAAGGAGGAGACGGGGAGAATAGGGGATTCGATGTGGTTCCTGTCGCGTCTCTGGTGGTTCGACGGCAATCGCAAGCAGGCCGAAAGCTACGGGCAGCAGGCCATCGAGGTCCTCGCAGCCCAGCCTTCTTCGCGGGCCAAGGCCATGGCATACAGCAATATGTCGCAGTTGAAGATGCTTTCCGATCAAATCGTGGAATGCATCCATTGGGGTGAGAACGCGATCGTCATCGCGAACGAGCTGGGGGATGACGAGATCCTTTCCCATGCTCTCAACAATGTCGGGGCTGTTCAGATGCGGATACCGGCGTACCGGCAAAGAGGGGTTCAGCTGCTGCAGCGAAGCCTTGAGCTGGCGCTGAAACATGGTTATCATGAACTGGCGGCCCAGGCCTATACGAGCCTCAGCAATGGCGGTATAAAAATAAAGGACTATGCATTTGCCGCCGGGGTACTTGCGCAGGGCATTCAATATTGTGAGGAGAGGGAGCTGGGTTCCTGGAGGACCTATATGTTGTCTGGAAAGGCCAGGCTGATGCTGGATACGGGACGTTGGAAAGAGGCCTGCAGCCTTTCGGAGGAGCTCCTGAAGAATGAGGACCAGGCGCCGATCGTCAGGATGGGTGCGCTGGTGGTGATCGGGACGATAAAGATGAGGAAGGGGGAAGGGGATGCTCTTCCTCTTCTGCTGCAGGCGAAGGCGATGGCTTTTGAGGCGATGGAGCTGCAGCGGATACTTCCTGCCCTGGTAGCCCTGCTGGAGTATGAATGGCTTACCGGAAGCCTGCTGCTCGAAAAGGAGGCCATCGAGTGCGCGATCGGGCTGATCGGGCAGACGGCCAGCCTTTATGAGAATAGCGAATTCGATTTCTGGCTGTTGAGGAGCCGAAAACTGGAGGTTCCCCTCCGGGAAACCTACGAGGGTTATCGACTGGGTACGTCGGTTGGGGCTGTCCGGGCCGCGGCTTTATGGGAACGGCTGGGTTGTCCTTATGAGCAGGCGCTGGCCCTGTTCGAGGGCGGCGGGGAGGACAAGAAAAAGGCGTTGACGATCGTCAATCAGCTGGGTGCCGGGGCGGTCTATGAGAAGATGAAGCTGGAAATGAGGATTTCCGGCATCAAAAGCATTCCCCGGGGTCTCAGGAAAACGACCCTTGCCAATCCGGCCCTTCTTACCGACCGGGAGCTGGGTGTTCTCGAATTATTGAAGGAGGGGTTGCAGAACAAGGAAATAGGGGCCAGGCTCTTTATTTCCGCCAAGACCGTCGACCATCATATCTCTTCGGTCCTTTTTAAATTGGATGTCAACTCGCGGACCAAGGCGGTACAGGAGGCGCTCAGGCTGGGGATCCTAAAATAGGGAATCCGCCCGCCTTAAATAGGGAGAACCTCTATCATTGTTGAAGGATATAAGGGACAACTTTGTAGTACTTATCAAAAAACTCACTCATATGAAGAAGTTTGTTATCGAGAGAATACTACCCGGCGCCGGAAACCTTTCGCCGGAAGAGCTGCAGGAGATCGCAAGGACCTCCTGCGAAGTGGTTTGTCAGCTGGGCAAGCCCTATCACTGGATACAGTCTTTTGTCACCGAAGACAAGATCTACTGCATTCATATTGCTGAAAGTGAGGAGTTGATCCGGGAACATGCCCGTCTGGGCGGTTTCCCCGTCAATACGATCGCAGAAGTAAAGGCGGTCATCGATCCCATGACGAGCAATCTGCTGTAGGTGGCTGGCATGATTTTTTTTGGAAAAAGCCACGACATGGCGCGGCTTTTTTTCTTTGTCCTTTTATTTCTTTCTTTCCGGGCTTATGCCCAGGATGGTAAGGCTTTGTTCCAGACCAACTGCGCCCAGTGTCACAATCCGGTGAGGGTCATCACCGGTCCGGCGTTAAAGGGCGTCACAGACCGGGTCACCGACCGCAAGCTGCTTCACGACTGGATCCACAACAACACCAAGGTACTGGCTTCCGGGAACACTTATTTCACAAATCTCTATAACCAGTACGGTCGTGCGCCGATGAATACCTTCCCGGGACTCTCCGACGCCGAAATAGACGCCATTCTCAGTTATGTCAATAGTTATGCAGAGCCGCTTGCGAAGACCAATACTTCGACCCTCCCTAACCCTCCTGAGGAGGATCACAGTCTGCTTTACGGTATCGTCAGCTGCATTCTCGGCCTTTTTGTAATTGGGCTCTATCTGCACAATCTCAATCTTAAGAAACTGGCCGAAGAAAAACAGGGGCTGGTTGCGCCCCCGCCTGTCCCGGTCTACCGGAACAAGATATATATAACTGTGGCCAGCATTTTGCTGTTCGGCGTGGTTGGCTATTGGATGACACAGCTTGGGATAGGACTGGGGCGGTCACAGGGCTATCAGCCGAAGCAGCCGATCTATTTTTCACACAGGATACACGCAGGCCTCAATCAGATAAGCTGTCTGTATTGTCATACCAATGCCCTTGAAAGTAAACATGCTACTGTCCCCTCTCCCAATATTTGTATGAACTGTCACCTGGCCATCAATGACTACCGTGGTGAGCGGCTGCAGCGGGAGGACGGTAGCAGGGTCAACCCCAATGACGAGATCAGAAAGCTATACGGCTATACCGGCTATGATCCGGATCAGAGGAAATACACGAAGGCCGGACATCCGATCGAATGGGTCAGGATCCATAGTCTTCCCGATCACGTTTTCTTCAGCCACGCCCAGCACACAAAAGCCGGCAAGATACAATGTCAGACCTGTCACGGGCCGGTGCAGGAGATGGATGAGGTGCGGCAGTTCGCTCCTTTGAGCATGGGCTGGTGTATCAACTGTCACCGGACCACCAAGGTCGATTTTCCCGATGGCACCAATAAGGGCAACAGGTTCTATAGCATCTACAGCAGATTTGCCCGTGAGCTGGCCACGGGCGCGAAGGACTCCATCACCGTTGAGAATATTGGCGGGACGGAATGTCAGAAATGTCACTATTGACGGATCCCGGCTGTTCGTCCTGCGGAATGAACTCTCTTCCGTCTTTTGAATATTCGTAGGGGCCTCTGAAGACCTCGGGTATCTCTCCCGGCCAGTTGCCGTGACCGGGTTTTATTGGTGTCGTCCATTCGAGGGTATTGGACTTCCAGGGATTTTTCTCTTTCAGCCTTTCTCCTTTGAAGATGGAGCGGAAGAAATTAACGACAAATATCAGCTGTACGAAGAATGCCAAAAAAGCAAAGGAGGAAATGACGATGTTGAGTTTTTCGAACTGGTTAAAAGATATCCAGCCCGAGAAATCGAAATACCGGCGCGGCATACCCGCCAGCCCTTCGTAATACATCGGCCAGAAGATGAAGTAGACGGATACGAGGGTTATCCAGAAGTGGATATAGCCGAGCACCGGGTCCATGAACCGGCCGAACATTTTTGGGAACCAGTGATAAATGCCCGCGAACATACCAAAAACGGCGGATACGCCCATGACCAGGTGGAAATGCGCTACCACAAAATAGGTGTCATGCAGTTGGATATCGATGGTGGAATTGCCAAGGAAGATGCCGGTCAGCCCGCCCGAGATGAAGGTGCTGACGAATCCGATGGCGAACAGCATTGCGGGGGTGAAATGGATGTTGCCCCGCCAGAGCGTTGCCAGCCAGTTAAAGACCTTGACGGCTGACGGAATGGCGATCAGCAGTGTGAACAGCACGAACAGCGAGCCGAGAAAGGGGTTCATTCCCGTTACGAACATATGGTGGGCCCAGACCATGAAGGAGAGGGAAAGAATAGCGAACATCGAATACACCATGGCCGTATAGCCGAAGATCGGTTTTCGGCAATTGACGCTCATTACTTCGGAGACGATCCCGAAGGCGGGGAATATGACGATATAGACTTCAGGGTGACCAAGGAACCAGAAGAGGTGCTGATAGAGGATAGCGCTCCCGCCTTCATAGGGCATTGCGCGTGCGGTCGAGGTCATGAAGATGTCCGAGAGGAAAAAGCTGGTCCCTGCGTTGCGGTCGAACAGGAGGAGCACGAATGCTGCCAGCAGCACCGGGAAGGAAAGGAGGCCCATGATGGCGGTGAACAGCAGACCCCAGGTGCTGAGGGGAAGCCGCGTCATGCTCATTCCTTTTGTGCGCATATTGAGAATCGTGGATATGTAATTAATGCCGCCCATCAGCGTCGAGACGATAAAGAAGGCCAGGCTTGTGATCCAGAGGTCGAGTCCTGTGCCGGAGCCAGAGTCCGCATCCTTTAGTGCGCTAAGTGGTGCGTAGGCAGTCCATCCCACTCCCGAGGGGCCGCCCTGTACAAAGAAGGAGGCGATCATGATGACGCTCGCCACGAAGAAGGCCCAGTAAGACAGCATGTTCACAAAGGGGGACGCCATGTCCCTTGCTCCTATCTGCAGTGGAATAAGGAAATTGGCAAATGTTCCGCTGAGCCCTGCCGTGAGAACGAAGAAGATCATGATCGTACCGTGCATCGTCATCAGTTGATAGTAGGTCTCGGGCTGGAGCTTGCCGCTAACGAACAGATGGCCGGCCAGTCGCTGCAGAAAGGTATGAGACGTGTTGGGGAAGCCGAGCTGCAGACGCATAAGGACTGAAAAAAAGCCCCCGACCAGCGCCCACAATATGCCGGTGATGAGGAACTGTTTGGCTATTATCTTGTGATCGGTGCTGAAGACGTATTTTGTAAGAAAGGATTCATTTTCCATTGTCTGAATTCTTTCCTCAATTCTTGTGCCTTCGGTTAGGTGGGAGATAGAGTAAACGCCGCCTTTCCGGACGGTGAATGTCGCAATATCGGACAGTGGCACCGGGAAGTTTTCTCTTAATTTATTGATGTTTAACGAGATAATAAATTGGCATTCCCTGTGCTCCTAATCCATTAGTTTTGAAAGTGACCGATCGGGGAAGGTTTTGACCTTGTGCTCTGGCAGCGACGGGCCGGGCATGGGGTTGACTGTGACCGGTCGGGGGAAGGTTAACAAATTAAATCGGGGCTATGTTAAGGAATTATTTCAAGACCGCTGTGCGCAATCTTTGGCGGCACAAGGGATCTTCCGTACTCAATATTGCCGGGCTTGCCGTTGGCATGTCGGCTTTTTTTCTGATCTATCAGTATGTCCGGTTGGAGACGAGTTATGACAATTTTCATTCGAAGTCGTCGCGTATATTCCGGCTGGTCACCGACCTGGAGTCGACTTCTGCGACCCAGCATATTGCCAGCACCTCAATGCCGATGGCTATTAATCTGAAGGCCGACTATCCGGACATTGAAGCCGTGGTCCGTCTTAACAGAAGTGCTACGTTGATAAAAAGGGGCGCCGTTCGGTTCCAGGAGAAGGCTACTGTATTCGCAGATTCCTCTCTATTCACAGTTTTTGATTTCCCGCTGGTCGAAGGTAATCCCGGCAGTGCGTTGAAGGCCCCATTCAGTGTGGTGCTTTCGCAGTCTACGGCGAAAAAGTATTTTGGCGAAGGAGATCCGATGGGGCAGACCCTTCTTTTTTCCGACAGTGGGTTTAGCGCAACGGTCACCGGCGTCATGAAAGACCTGCCCGGGAACTCGTCGATAAAGGCTGATCTGTTCGTCTCGATGTCGACGAGGCGGCGATTCAGGGACAGTCTTGACTATCGCTGGGGAAGTTTTGGCGTGAGCTCTTTTCTCCTGCTGAAGCCGGGAGCGGACCCGAATGCGCTGCAGGCCAAGCTGCGGCCTTTTATTCAAAAGCATATCGGGGAGAAGCTAAAGAACGAGAAGCAGGACTATGTTCTGTTCCTCGAACGGCTGAAGGATATATACTGGTCGTCCCGTGGCGGCTTTGTCAACGGTAGCAGGAGCAATGTCAATATCTTTTGGGTCATCGGGTTGTTCATTCTCCTGATCGCCTGTATAAATTTTGTCAATCTCACCACGGCGCGGGCTACTGAGCGGGCGAAGGAGGTCGGTATCCGGAAGGTCATCGGCGCAGAACGGATGCAGCTGGCCGGTCAGTTCCTTGGCGAGTCTATAGTGCTCTGTTGTTTCGCCTTTGTGCTGTCGATGGGGCTTTGCAGTCTGGCGCTACCCCTTTTTAATCAGCTGGCCGGGAAGACCATCAGCGCCGGTATTTACAGCGAACCTGTGAATATCCTGACCTTATTGGCCATTGTGCTTGTTATTGGTCTGCTGGCCGGTGTGTATCCCGCGCTTGTTCTTTCCTCCTTTAAGCCGATCGCTTCGCTGAAGGGCCGTTTTTCGACCGGCAGGCAGGGGCTTGTGCTCCGGAAGGGGCTGGTCGTTGTGCAGTTCACGATCTCGATCAGCCTGATCATCGGTACTGTTGTCGTGTATTCCGAGCTCGACTATTTGCGCAGCCGTGACCTTGGCTTTGATAAGGATCGTCTGTTGGTGGTGGATACCCACAATGATCCGCATAAGACGGTGTTCCGACGGGAGGTAACGGGTCTGCCGGGGGTAGTTTCGACTGCCTTTTCCGGTAGTGTGCCCGGCGCGGGCACTTGGGGCGCCTATTCAAAGGTCGAGAACAGCCGCGGGGAAATGCAGATCGCCAATCTCGATCTGACCTATGTCGATTTCGGGTATCTGGAGCAGTACGGAATGAAGCTGCTGGCGGGCCGGTTCTTCCGCAGCGATATTCCGACGGACACTATGCAGGCCATGGTCCTTAATGAGAAGGCTGTGCGGCTCTTCGGCTATCCGTCTCCTGCGGCGGCGGTCGGCCGGAGGTTCGAACAGTGGGGAAAAAAGGGCCGGATCATCGGTGTTATCAGGGACTATAATTTTAATGGTCTTCAGCAAGAGGTTACTCCCCTGAGCATTTGTCTGGATTTCAACGACTGCAACTATCTGTCTTTAAAGGTTACCGGGAGTCATCTGCCCGGGACCATTGCGGCGCTGAAGAAAAAATGGGATCAGCTGGGTACGCCTTTGCCGCTGGACTATTTCTTCCTTGACGAGGCCTTTAACGAACAATACAAGTCAGAGACAAGATTTGGAAAGCTCTTTGTCAATTTTGCGGTGCTCGCCATTTTTATCTCCTGTCTGGGTTTGCTGGGACTTTCGTCTTACAGTACTCTCCAGCGAACAAAGGAGGTTGGCGTCCGCCGGGTAATGGGGGCGAGCGTCAGCGGGATCGTCGGGCTTTTGTCCGCAGACTTTCTAAAGCTCGTCGTGGTGGCTTTTGTGGTTTCCGTTCCGTTGTCCTGGTATCTGATGGAGAAATGGCTGAGGGATTTTGCATACCGGATCGACATTTCCTGGTGGATATTTCTGCTATCGGGTACTGCGGCGCTGTTCATCGCCTTTCTCACTATCAGCTATCAGGCCATTAAAGCGGCCGTTGCTTCGCCGATAAAAAGTCTGAAAACGGAATAGGAAAAAAATTATCTTGTGCGGGATAATTATGGAAATAATAAGAAGCATCCAAAACAGGATCTACGAGATCCGGGGTGAAAGGGTGATGCTGGACAGAGACCTGGCGGCCCTATATGAGACTGAGACTAAGGCACTTAATCTGGCCGTAAAGCGGAATATCAAGCGTTTTCCCGCTGATTTTATGTTCCAGCTGACCAGGGAAGAGGTAGAAGGTATAAGGTTGCAAAATGAAACCTCAAAAGAGGGCGGCGCTTTGAGGTTGCAAAATGAAACCTCAAAGGGCAGGGGTGGGACCAGGTATTTGCCGTATGCCTTTACAGAACAAGGAGTTGCGATGCTCAGCGGTATTCTGAACTCGGACCGGGCGATCAGTATGAATATAGCGATCATGCGGGCATTTGTAGAAATAAGGCGGATCGTGCTGCAGCAGAACGACCTGAAGGAGCAATTGCGGGAGATAAAGGCCCGATTGGGCGAACACGATGTCCAGCTGAATCATATTTATGATGCGATGGAGAACCTGCTGGACGAAAAGGCAGCGCAAAGGAAGTGGGAGGACAGGGAAAGGATCGGGTTTAAGAAGTAGGGATCATGATATGTCAACAATTCGTTATTTCCCCCCTTACGGCTTTGACGGACCGAAAATGCTGTTGATTTTTGCACCCGATGAAGATCCTGCTTTTCCTAGGAATAACCTTTTTTTCACTTCAGGCTTCGGGACAGTCCCGCTGGTTGTCGGGTACTATAACAGATGCCACTACTCACGAACCGCTGCGAAATGCCAGCGTTACTCTCAAGCCGGAAAATAAAGGGGTCAGGACAGATTCACTGGGAAGGTTTCGTCTCCCGGTAGGGGACGGTAAGGTTACACTGGTGGTCTCCATGATCGGCTATGCCGAAAAGACGATCAGTTCGGGTAGCATCACAGCGTTCGATGCCATCGCGCTCGTTCCTGACGCCAAACGGCTGGATGAGGTCGTCGTCACCAATAAGAGAGGAAAATACCGGAATAAGAACAATCCTGCGGTCGATCTGATCAGGAAGGTCATCGAAGAGAAGGAGAACAACCGTCCGGAGTCTTTTGACAATGTATCCTACGAGGAATATGATAAAGTGGAGATCAGTCTTCGGGATATCGACAGGAAAAAGTTGAACCGGAAGCTTCTCAAGCCCTATAACTTTCTTTTCGAACATCCGGATACCCTGGCCGGTGAAGATACTTCTCTGTTATACCCGGTATACCTGGAAGAGAAATTGTCAAACAATTATCTGCAAAAGAAGCCGGCCCGCAGCAAACAGGTCATTATTGGGGACAAGAGGGTCGATTTTGGAGATTTCATCGACGCGAAGGGGACGAGCGACTATGTGAACACGCTGCTGGCGGATGTGGACATTTATGACAATAATATCCTGCTTTTTACCAATCAGTTCCTGAGCCCAATCTCCAATGCTGCTCCTGTTTTTTACGAATTCTACCTGGGGGATACTGTTGTCTATAATGGAGAGCGGCTGGTCCGGCTGAATTTTATTCCGCGCAATCCGGACGATCTCCTGTTCAGAGGGATGTTCTATATCACGCTTGATGGCAGGTATGCCGTGACCAGGGTGGCGTTGACCATCAGTAAGAAGGCCAATCTCAACTTTATCCGGAATCTGCATATCGACCAGGAATTCGTAAAGACAGCCGACGGGCATTATTACAGGGTCAGGTCGGATGAGTCTGCGGACTTTTCGCTACTGGCAAAGAAGAAGGGGATCCATGGGCGGAAGCTTGTTTCCTACAGTAAGCTCGTTACGGATCAGGCTATACCGGGGAGTGTATTTATGATGGGAACAAGCGATTCGCTGACCGCTGTGACCCAATCCCGGTCGGAATCCTTTTGGACCGATCGGCGTCATGAAGCGCTCAGCGCAGGCGAGTCCCGGGTTTATGAGAATATCGACAGTCTGCGGCATATGCGATCCTTTATCCGGACGAAGGATCTGGTCAACCTGTTCATTGCCGGGTATAAGAGCGTGGGGAAGAAGTTTGAGTTGGGGCCTGCCAATACTTTTTATAGTTTTAATCCCGTAGAAGGATTGCGCCTCCGGCTGGGCGGTCGTACGACCCCGGGTTTCAGCAAGCGTATCTGGCTTGACGGCTATGGGGCTTATGGCTTTAATGACCGCCGCTGGAAATATGATGCGGGGGTCGCCTATTCCTTTAATAAGCTCTCTGACTACGGTTATCCTCTCCATTATATAAAGGCGGCCTTTATGCACGACGTCAAGATCCCCGGGCAGGAGTTGCAGTTCGTGCAGGACAACAGCTTTCTTTTGTCCTTTAACAGGGGTAAGAACGATAAATGGCTATATAATGATATTTTCCGGCTTGATTATGTTCATGAGCTGGCCAGCCATCTTTCGTATGGCTTCGGGTTTAAATACTGGGCGCAGCAGCCTGCTGGGAGCATTCAGTATATTCAGGTCAAGAGTTCCGGGCTTGATACGGTCAGCGATATATCCACGTCCCAGGTGTCGGCGCAGATCCGGTGGGCGCCCCATGAGCAGTTCTACCAGGGTAGAGTGTATCGTATCCCTTACCCCAACAAATATCCCGTTATCTCGCTGCAGTATATTGCGGGGGTCAGGGGAGTTTTTGGCGGGGACTATGGATACCAGAGCCTGAACCTCAGTCTTTTCAAGCGGTGTTATCTGTCCACATTCGGCTATACCGATATCAATCTGACGGGTACGTATATAAGTGGCAGGCTGCCCTTTCCGCTGTTGGCGATCATACCGGCCAACCAGACCTATATCTATTCGGCCAATTCCTATAACCTGATGAATTTCCTGGAATTTGTCAGCGACCACTATGCGGGGGTGGATCTGGAGCACCATTTCAACGGTTTTATATTTAATAAGGTGCCATTCCTGAAAAGGCTGAAATTGCGGGAGATCCTTACCGCCAAGGTCTTATATGGCGGGCTGCGGACGGAGAATGACCCGGCGAAGCACCCTCAGCTGGTGAAGTTCCCGCTGCTGGACGGGCAGGTAAGCACTTTTGCCCTCGGCAGTCAGCCTTATATTGAAGCCGGCTTTGCGATCGGCAATATCTTCAAGTTCCTGCGGGTGGATGCGATCGAGCGGTTCTCGTATCTTGATCATCCGATGGTCCCCCGGTATGGCATCCGCTGCCAGCTGAAATTTGATTATTAAAAAATTAGTCCATTCGAATTTTTTTTGCCATGATATGTTCGCAACAACATAGAAGCGCAACATTTTTGATATTGTGTTTTATTTAATTCGACTATTCCTTCAGACCGTTTTCGGTTAAGGGTCATTGTAATCGATCTCATTTTTCTTCCTTGTTTTAGCGAGGGTCTTTGGTGGCTACGGCAGTGCAAAGATAATTTGCAAAATTATTGTTGATTGATAGTGTATTAAAAATTATACTAAACAAAAATATTACCTTTTTTTTGCTTGACGTAGCATTGCCGTACCGGGTTAGTTGGAAAAACTTTAGCACCACGTCTATTTTTACGGTTGTTAACTGATTCATAATTCTTCAACCAACTGCTTGTTGTATGAAAGCAAAATTACTGCTGCATGGATGTGCACTATTGTTCTTTCTGATTCTCTTTTTTACGGCTACGGCTCAAAATCGTACCGTCACCGGTACAGTTTCATCGAAAGCAAATGGTCAGGTTCTCGGGGGCGCTACGGTTTCTGTCAAGGGATCCAGGGTAGCGACGACCACGGATAACTCCGGGAACTTTACGCTCAGCATTCCGGCCGGGGCCAGGACGCTGGTC
Source organism: Bacteroidota bacterium (assembly GCA_018267585.1). Taxonomy (GTDB): domain Bacteria; phylum Bacteroidota; class Bacteroidia; order Chitinophagales; family Chitinophagaceae; genus Puia. Next base: position 10,035 of record JAFDYE010000482.1, on the reverse strand, counting down.
GTGTCCTATATTGGTATGACCAACCAGGAAATTTCCGTTCCGGCATCGGGATCGATATCGGTTCAGCTGGAGCAGTCGACCACCAGCAAATTGGATGAGGTGGTTGTCGTCGGTTATGGAACGCAGAAGAAGAGCGTGGTTACCGGCTCTATCTCGAGCGTACGTGCGGCCGATCTGGAGGAGCAGCCTGTTGTCCGGGTCGAGCAGTCCCTGCAGGGCCGTACTTCGGGTTTGACCATTGCATCCCAGTCGAATCAGCCTGGTGCGGCGGCTACCGTCCGGTTGAGGGGTTTTACCACATTTGGTGATGTGGGCAAGAACGATCCGCTGTGGGTTATCGACGGTGTGATCGTCGACGCGGGAGGTATCGGCTATCTCAATCAGGACGATATCGAGTCCATAGAAGTCCTGAAGGACGGTGCTTCGGCGGCCATCTATGGTACGCGTGCTGCGGCGGGGGTAATCCTCATCACGACCAAGAAGGGCAAGGCGGGTCAGCTGCGCATCAACTACAATGGTTGGTATGGAACGCAGGAGCCGATGAAGAAGCTCAGTCTTGCGAATGCTTCTCAGTATGCTTTGCTGCGTGATTCCGCCTTGTCGGCGGCGGGCAAGCCGCTGGCTTTCCCCAATCCATCTTCTTACGGCGCGGGTACGGACTGGCAGAAGGCGATCTTCAACTACAGCGCTCCCAAGACCAATCATGAGATAAGCATCAGCGGGGGCAGCGACAAATCCACCTTCTTTACTTCTTTTGGCTACACCAATCTGACGGGTGTCGTCGCTTCGGACATTTCGAAGTATCAGCGGATGAATTACCGGATCAACACCAATTTCAAGCCGGCGAAATTTATCAGCTTTGGCGAGAACCTGGGTTTTGAGCATGGGAAGAGCAGCGGTGTCGGCGAGGTGAACCGCGAATTTGGCGGAGTAGTGAGCTCGGCGTTAAACCTGGACCCTATCACTCCGTCCATCGTATATGACACGGTGAAGTACGCGGCATTCATTCCGACGAATCCCGCGCAGTGGTCGGCGGCTACAAAGACGGGTTCAGGTCAGTACTATGGGATTTCTCCTTATGTAGGTCAGGAGATGAAGAATCCCCTACAGTATATCCAGAACCACTTGGGCAACTACAACTGGGACAACAATCTCGTGGGCAACGCCTATGTAGATATTTCGCCGGTAAAGGGGCTGGTTATTCATTCGACCTTTGGCACGAAGATGGCGTGGTATGGATATGAGTCCTTTACGCCTGTGGCCTACTACAATACTTCTACTTCGATCAATGTGTCCAATCTTACCCGGAATGATGCCTGGCTGATCAACTGGAATGTTGAGAATACGATCTCTTACAATCACTCGTTCGGCAGCCACAATGTGACATTGCTGGGTGGCTGGGGTGAATACAAGGACAATAACGCCAGGTCGGCCACGGTTGTGTATAACAATACGCCGGCAAGGACCTTTGACCAGGCTACTTTTAATACCAGCGTCTATAATGCACTGCCGGCGGACAGGCAGAACAGCAGTGCGACGGATGGTACGGACCACAGGGTCAACTCTCTGTTCGCGCGTTTGCAGTACAACTATCAGGAGAAATACCTGTTGCAGGCGCTGGTGAGAAGAGATGGCTCTTCGAGATTCGGCAGCAACAAGAAATTCGGTAATTTCCCGTCGGTTTCGGTTGGCTGGGTTCCCACGCGGGAGAATTTCTTCCCGCAGAACGATGTGCTGAATACCCTTAAGCTGCGTGCAAGCTATGGAGTGACCGGCCAGGATCTTATCAAGCCCGATTTTGCCTTTGTTTCTGTAGTTGGCGCCGGCGGACAGCGGAACTATACTTTTGGCAACCAGGATTTGGTAAACATCGGCTATGCTCCGGGTTCACCTGCTAACCCGAACCTGGCCTGGGAACAGACGAAGAGTACTGACATCGGTTTTGATGCCATCCTGTTCAATGCGCTGGCCTTTAGCTTTGACGCCTATAAAAAGACTACGACCGGCATTCTTGAATCTCCTTTGATCCCGGGATATGCAGGATACAGCCCCTTCCCCCAGAATCTTGGCGAGATGCAGAATAAGGGGATAGAGTTCGAGCTGGGCTATAAGAGGAAAATAGGTGAATTGACGCTGGGTGTCAACGGTAATATCTCCTTCTATCAGAACAAGCTGACCAAGGGCTTGCCCGGCCAGACCTATCTGGACGACAACAGCGCCACCTTTCAGAACCTGGGCGGGATCGCGCGGACGCAGATCGGAGGTCCATATAATCAGTTCTTTGGTTACAAATACCTGGGTATCTTCCAGACCCAGGCTGAAGTTGACAACTATGTAGGCGCTGACAAGGTGACCAAGCTGCAGCCGAAGGCAAGGCCGGGTGATCTGAAGATCGCCAACCTGCAGAACGACAATATCATCGACGCGAACGACCGTACCTATATCGGTAATCCAAACCCGACCATGAGCTACGGTCTGACCATCAATCTTGCTTACAGGAATTTTGATCTCATCGCTTTCGGCAGCGGTTCGGGCGGAAACCAGATCTTCCAGGGTTTCCGCAGGCTGGATATCGGCACGGCCAACTATCTGACAAAATATCTGAATGCGTGGACTCCCAGCAATACCGGCGCCAGGCTGCCCCGTATCATCGATGGTGATCCCGGTCAGAGTTACTCGAGGTTTACCGATCTCTATCTGCAGAGTGGCAACTATTTCAAGATGCGGACGATCCAGGTCGGCTACAGCCTGCCCAAGAGCCTGATCAACAAATGGGGCTGCCAGCGTCTGCGGGCCTATTTCCTGGTCGAGAATCCATTCACCATCACCAAATATGACGGGTATGATCCTGAGATCGGCATCAGTCCTGATTCGGGTGGCGGGTCGATGTATGGTGTCGACAGAGGCGCATATGTTCCTGCCCGTTCGTTCCTCTTCGGTCTGAATGTCGGCTTTTAATCTTAATTCCTCAAACTATTCGCATTATGAAAAAGAATCTTGTATATATCGCGGCGATAGCCCTGGGAACACAGCTGTTGAGCTCCTGTAAAAAAGAGCTGAACGTCAATGATCAGGGGCGCCAGACAACTGACACGTATTATAAAACGCCGGCCGACGCCTTTGCGGGACTGGTATCGGTCTACGATCGGTTTGGCTTCCAGACCGGTGGACTCTATGACAAGCTCGCTATCAATGACGTTGCAGGCGGCGACCAGGTAGCCGGGGGAGGTAGCGCGACCGATATCAATGACCTTCAAGTGATGCAGACCTGGACCTTGAGCTCTACCTCGGGTCCGGAAAGCTATGTCTGGAACAGAAGCTATACCGGTATCTACCGGGCGAATACCCTGCTTTCGAAGATCGATGGCTGTGGCCTCGATGCTGCTACAAAGAGCCGGTATATTGCTGAGCTGAAGGCGATGCGCGGAGCATTTTACTTCGACGTCGTTTGGTACTTTAAGAATGTGCCGCTGCTGACCGGCGTTCTGCCGGTGGACAGCCTGTACAGTGTGGCTCAGGCAGCTCCGGCCGACGTGTATACGTATGCCGAGAACGATCTGCTGGCTGCCATCCCTAATCTGCCTCAGACTGTAAATATCAAGACCGAGGGTGGCCGGCTCACGCAGGGGGCCGCCAAGGCGATACTTGGCAAAATGTATTTATATGAGAAGAAATGGCAGGCGGCGGCAGATATGCTGAAGGATGTCAACGGTCCTAATCCTGGTGTAACCCCCTCGGTATACGGCTATTCCCTGCTACCCAAATTCGAGGATCTGTGGAAGCCATCGAATAAGTTCAATACGGAGTCGGTAGTGGAATTTGTTCATACTTCTAAGTCTAACGGCGGCTGGAGCGATGCGGGGGCCAGTGAGGGCAACCTGATATGCATCATTTCGGGTCCCCGCGGTTATTCGGTGGTGAAGGACTCTGTTGCACCGGACTACTATTCCGGGTATAGCTTCTTGATGTTTACAAAGGATTTTGCAAATGCAATGTACGGAGACCCCCGCTATGGTGCGACTGTCGCTAATATGGATAGCCTTGTGGCCATCAATCATGCAAAGTACAATGCCGCTGCAGCCTATGGTAACACTGGCTTTTACCTAAACAAATACATGGGACATGCGTCCGATGTAGCTAATGTTTCCAGCACGAAAGAGCTTAACTTTCCACAGGACGAGTATGAGATCCGTCTAGCCGACACCTACCTGATGGAGGCTGAAGCGCTGATGAATGCGGGTGCGGACCTTAGCTCTGCCGGCAGGGCCTACCAGCTGCTGAATGCTGTAAGGAGTCGGGTAGGTCTGGCCCCGGCTGCAGTGACCCAGGCCAATGTAGAACACGAAAGATGGATGGAGCTGGCCGGTGAAGGACAGCGTTTCCCCGATCTGGTGCGCTGGGGCAAGGCTGCTGCTGTGCTTGCCAGCCGTGGTTTTGTTGCCGGAAGACACGAAATATTTCCGATACCTCAGACAGAGCTGAACAATACCAAGCTTCAGCAGAGCAAGGAGTGGGGAGGTACAAAATAGTTTAGAATGAACATAAATCAGAAGGCCATCGCGCCTTCTGATCTTTTTTTGCTTTGCCATGAAGTACTTTGTTACTGGATTGCTGATCGGTTTGGCGGTCCTTTTTTCTCAGTGCCTACATTCAGGCCGGTCCTGTGATCCGCGCGGCGGCGGATATGCCGGCTCGAAAGCCTGCAAGCGATGCCACGAGGAAATTTCCGACGACTATTCGCATTCGCATCATTTTCAAACCTCGTCGATCGCCACTGCAGAAGAGCTGAAAGGGCTGATCGGGCCGCTTGCGCGTGAGGCCGCGGACCTGGCCGACCGGGTCTATTTCGCTGACTCCAGCTATGTCCGGGTTGAAGAAGTCCCCGGCTCTTTTTTACAATCCTGTTACAGAGGCACCCGGAGCAGCAGGTCAGAGCGGTTCGATATCGCGTTTGGTTCAGGAGAGAAGGCCCAGACCTATGCTTACTGGAAGGATAGTCAATTGCTCGAGCTACCCCTGACCTGGTATGCCAGCCAGAGGATCTGGGCCAACAGTCCCGGCTTTTCTATCCGGCGTGCCCACTACGAAAGGGTGATCACGAGCCGTTGTTTTGAATGTCATGCTTCCTATATCGGGAAGGAAACGGTGCAGTCCGGTCCCTTATCCCTTACTGAGAAGCTGGACAGGAATTCCATCGTGTTTGGCATCGACTGCGAGCGTTGTCATGGACCCGCGGCGCAGCATGTCAGATACCAGGCGGAGAATCCCGGGGTAAAGACGGCCAGATATATTGTTCCGATAAAGTCGCTGACCCGGCAGCGGCAGCTGGATATCTGCGCGGCCTGTCACTCGGGGAATGATCTGTCGCCGCAGCGCTCCATTTTTTCGTTTGTTCCCGGAGACACGCTATCGCATTTTTATTTCCCTGAGTTCGCAGCGGATATACGTGATCCGGACGTCCATGGCAAACAGGTGCAGTTACTGGAGTCGAGCCTTTGCTTCCGACGATCGACGATGACCTGTATGACCTGTCACAATCCGCACGAGACTGAAAATGATAAGCTTGCGGGGTTTGTCTCCAAGTGCATGGATTGTCATCAACGGTCTGCGCATGCGGCAACTATTTTTGGAGAGAATGAGCAGAAGAAGCGGCATTTCAACCTCAGCGGTGCGAACTGTCTGGATTGTCATATGCCCTTACAAATGTCGAAAACCATCTATTTTAATAGTGGATCGGGGGAAAAAAATATTCCCTATTTTATAAGAACGCATAAAATTGCAGTATATAAATAAATGTAATTTCGCTGTTTTGAATGAAGAAGAGCTGGCTGATCATATTGTTTACCCTGTGTATCTCCCTACGGGTTCTTTCCCAGAGCAGCGTCCTCATTCCGGAGATCGTCAATTTTTCCAAGAACAGCTATGAGGCAGGAAATCAGAACAGGGGTATCGGTCAGGACCGCCGGGGGCTGCTATATTTCGCCAATGACGATGGGCTGCTTGTTTTTGACGGTACTTACTGGAAGACCTATCCTCTGCCCAACGGGAGCATCGTCCGGTCGCTGGAAGTAGTGGATGACCGCATCTATGTCGGCGGCCAACAGGAATTTGGCTACTTCTTTTTCGATAGTTCGGGTATTCTCACCTACCGGTCGCTGAAGAACCTGATACCATCCGGAGAAACAGAGTTCAGCGACGTATGGAATGTCGTCGGTTTCGGTGGAGACGTTTTCTTCCGGTCGAACAAACGTATATTCCGTTACCACAACGAAAAGATTACCGCCTTTAAAAGCACCAATTGGGGATTTCTCGGCGCCGGAACCGGCCTGCTGCTGGCTCAGGAATACGACAAGGGACTGGTGGTATTCAGGAACGATCGCTGGGAGAGCTTTCGGTGCGGATATGATTTTTCGAAAGACAAGATGTCTGTGCGTTCAGTTGGCGGGTTTGGTGCGCACAGGACCATTCTGACTACGCTGAAATCGGGGACGTTCATCATCGAAGGCGCGGCGGTCCGCCGGCTTGAGTCGCCTGGTATCGGCGCTATTGCTGCGGCGCTCGTGAATTCGGCATTTACCATCGACTCCACGCAGGTCGTCGTTGCCACAAGGCTCGACGGCTACTATATCATTAATGGACAAGGGGAGGTCATCCAGCATGTCACCAAACTGGATGGACTGCAGTCCAATACCGTGAATGCTGTGTTTGCGGACAAGGAGAAAAATATCTGGCTGGGTCTGAACAATGGTATCGACCTGATCATCTACAACAGCGCGATCAGCCATCTTAATCCTGATGAAGGGAATAAGGGCGCCGGCTATTCCGCCGCATTGTATAATAACCGGCTGTTTCTGGGCACCGGTATCGGCCTGTACAGCATACCGGTGGATGCTGGCGGCGATCTGCACGGGTTGCGTGGCGGGTTCAGGCCCGTGAACAACGGCAAGGGGCTTGTCTGGGGACTTTCTGTTGTCAACAATCAGCTCTTTGTGGGGCGCAATGACGGGGCCTATATCGTCGGGAATAACAGCTGTGTTCCTCTGGATACGATTACCGGCTTCTGGTTCTTTCAACCTCTGAGCGCTGAGCAGCCCAGTCCGCGTGTGATCGCGGGCATGTATAATGGTATCACCGTCTATAATTTTTCGGATGGTAAATACCGGGGCCGCAGGACCCATTCATCTTTTGAATCGGCAAAATACACCGTTGTGGAGGGCGACGATATATGGGTTGCTCATCCCTATCAGGGTCTATATAAGATCAGCTTCAATGATACCGGGGGAGTCGTCAATAAACCATATGACGACGTGCATCATTTACTTTCTTCAGGGCATAATTATCTTTTTAAAGTGCGCGACAGGATCGTCCTGGTTACGAGAAAGGGCTTTTACGAATACGACAGGGCCATCAAAGACTTTAAGCAATCTGTTTTTCTGACAAAGCTGTTCGGCGGATCCTTTATTTCCTATCTCAGGGAAGATAAGGACGGAAATATCTGGTTTGTGGAGGAGAAGAGACCCGGTGTCATAGACATGTCCGATCCGGGCAAACCGGTGAAGGTCTATTTTTCTGAGCTGAATAATCGTATCCTGGGAAATGGAGAAGAGTTTATTTATCCGATCAACAAGAGCAATGTCCTTATTGCAAGCGAGGCGGGCTTTTACCATATCGATTATGAAAAGTACCGGGAGACCGGCCACCCCCTGCGGGCGCTGCTGCGTTCGGTAACGGCCTTTAATAAAAAGGACAGCGTTCTGTTCGGGGGCTATCTGCCAGAAAAAGATGCGACGCCGAAAGGGGATCTGTTTGCTGTCAACCACAGAATAAGCCACCGATGGAACTCCGTCCATTTCGAGTACACTTCGCCCTGCTTCAATGGAACGATAGAATACAGCAGCCGGCTAACAGGATACGACAATCAGTGGTCTTCGTGGTCAAAGAAAACAGAGCGTTCGTATACCAACCTGCCGGCTGGGAAATATGTGTTCGAGGTGGTCGCCAGGAGCAACAACGGCCGCCAGTCGCCTGTCAGTCTTTTTGTGTTCGCTATTTCGCCGCCCTGGTATAATACCATTCTGGCCTGGCTATTTTATGTCGCGGTATTCATAGCGTTGCTTTATTATTTCTACAAGCGGCAGCAGCGCAAATACCTCCTTCAGCATACCGAGCGGCTGAAGAAGCAGCGGGTCAGTCACGAGGAGGAGCAGCGGCGTCTTCAATACCAGCACCAGCTGGAGATCGAGAAGAGCGAGAAGGAGATCATCCGTCTGAAGAATATAAAACTCCAGAGTGAGATCGAGCACAATAATGCCGTGCTTGCCTCCAATACGATGAATCTTTTGCATAAGAAGGAGCTCCTGAATAAGATCAAAGACGAGATACTGGCTGTCCAGGAGGAAGTTGAACCGGACAAGAGGACGAAGAATATCCGGAGGATCATCAAGATCATCAATGAGCAGCTGGAGATGAACGATGACTGGGAGCGTTTTTCTTTGTATTTTGACAAGTCGAACAATGATTTCTTAAAAACGCTGAAGGAGTCCTTCCCGCTGCTGACCCCGTCCGACCTTAAGCTCTGTGCGTATCTCCGGCTCAACCTTTCTACGAAGGCCATCGCCGATCTGCTGAATCTGTCCATCCGGGGAGTGGAAAGCAGCCGATACCGGTTGCGGAAGAAGCTGTCTATATCAAACGAGACGTCGCTCTCGGATTTTTTGGGAGCAGTAGGAAATAACATTAAAATATAGTTTTGCCGTGAAGAAAATCAACATCTCTTTTGCTCTCTTTCTTTGTCTTTTTTGTTCCCAATCCTTGCTGTCGCAAGGTCACGCTGGTTTTCTAAGAACAAAAGGAAAAATTATCGTCGATGGCAGCGACAGGCCCGTCATCCTTCGGGGTATGGGCCTTGGCGGCTGGATGCTGCAGGAAAGCTATATGTTCCACCTGGGTGGCATCGGACCGCAATATCGCATCAGGCAGAAGATCGCCGACCTCATCGGCAATGAAAAGACGGCGGCTTTTTATGATGCCTGGCTCAGTGGTCACACGACGAAGACCGACATCGACTCGCTGGCTTCGTGGGGCTTTAATTCGATACGTCTGCCTATGCACTACAATCTGTATACCCTTCCCGTAGAGGAGGAGCCGGTTCGGGGGCAGAACACCTGGCTGAAGAAGGGATTTGAGATGACCGACAGCCTGCTGTCCTGGTGCAAGGCCAACAATATGTATCTTATCCTGGACCTGCATGCCGCTCCGGGCGGGCAGGGCAATGACCTGAATATTTCGGATCGTGATCCGTCGAAGCCTTCGCTGTGGGACAGCGAGGCGAACCAGCAGAAGACGATCGCGCTCTGGAGGCAGTTGGCCCGGCGCTATGCGAAGGAGCCCTTTATCGGCGGATATGATATCATCAATGAGCCCAACTGGGGGTTTGATGATCCGAAGGATACCAGGGGGACGAAGGAGAGATCGAATAAGCCGTTGCGGGCGCTTATGATGCAGATCACCAGCGCTATCCGGGAAGTGGATCAGCGGCATATCATCATCATCGAAGGGAATGGTTTCGGAAATAATTACAATGGCGTTTTTCCCCTATGGGACGACAACCTAGTGCTCAGCTTTCACAAATATGGCAATTTCAATACGCAGGCTTCTATTCAAAACTTTCTGAACTGGCGGGATCAGAACAATGTGCCGTTGTGGTTGGGCGAGTCGGGCGAGAATTCGAACACCTGGTTTACGGAGGCGATCCGGCTCGTGGAATCTCACAATATCGGATGGTGTTGGTGGCAACTGAAGAAAATGGGTGTCAACAATCCGCTGGAGATCAAGATGACGCCTTCCTTCCAGGCATTGATCGACTACTGGCTGAAAAATGGTCCGAAGCCGGCGGCAGAGGAGGTGCAAGCTGCGCTGAATGAGCTGCTAAACAATATTCGGATCAGGAACAATATCTATCATAAGGATGTGATCGACGCGATGTTCAGACAGGTTGGTTCGACCCGGACGATCCCTTTTAAGGAACATATCATA
>JAFDYE010000481.1 GCA_018267585.1 Bacteroidota bacterium | reverse complement strand
GGGAAATATCAGGTACACTATGCAATAGGTGTACAGTACTTCGCATCCGGTCTCTGCCGCGATCCGCCAGGCATCGAGAGCGCGGATCGGGGACGGGTTGTCCTCGAGGAGGAATCCATTGAACCTGTATGAAACAACCCCAAAAAGGAAACGGGCCAGCCAGAAAGCAATATGCCGGTAATAGCGTTGGGGCTTGTGGTTAGTATATACAAATTCATGGAGCGTCATAGGCAGGCGTTGATTGGTGAATGACCGATCGGGGGTCCGGTGTGGTGGATGGGTGGAGATGCATCGGAATATCGATCAGGACGGCGATGCTGGTTCCGTTGTCCTCGATGTTGAGGGTGTACTTTTCCTTTTCGCAAAGCCCCAGCCGGCTGTTGACGTCCTGTATGGTCTCCCCCCATGCCGTATCCTGCCGGGACCATGCAATGGGTGTGGACGCTTTTATGCGAAAACGCAGTCGGCGGCCGCTGGTCCTGATGCTAATCTGAAGGAAGCGATGGTCGCCTCTTTCTTAGGAGGCCATTTCGTAGAGGGCCTGGGTTATCGGAAGGAGGAGCATGGGAACGATATACAGCTCTTTTATTTCGGCCTCTACCCGGAGGTCCATCGGCAGCGGCGGATTTTGCCGCGACCTTTCCAGCGTCATAAATTTTTGGATCACCGATAATTCTTTTTCGACGGGCACCAGCTCTTCGTCGCCTTCATACAGCCAGTAGCTCAGGAGGTCGGATAGCTGGATGATCATCGCGGGGGAGTCGGGTTGACCGGCCAGCAGGTGCTCCTTTATGCTGCCCAGCGAATCGACGAGATAGTCGGGGTGCAGCTTTACTCTTATCATGCTCAGGCGGGTCTTTGCGTTATTTCTGGTGAGGGCTATATTCTCCCTTCTCTGCATAAACCAGGTCCGGGTAAGCTTTATCCCGAGAGCCAGGCCACCGGCGATGATCGCGTTGTGGCTGTTGAGCAATCCGAGCGCAAACTTGCGCATGAAAGGGATGGATGCCGGGTCACAGTGACAGGAGACCGCAAAGAAAAGCACGGAACCGGAATAGTTGACAAATATGGTAAGCAGGAAAAGGATAAAAAAGGAGAAGGCGAATGTTTTGTATCTTCTTGTCTGAAGGAACAACGGGTACAATACATACAGAGAGGCGTATACGCAGCCAATGCAAGCCGGCAGGAAGCTAAAAAGGCTGTGGAAGGCATAGGAGAATACTTCGGAACGCTGAAGGCCTTTGACACAGTCCGGCGAAATGCTTTGGAGATAGAAATAGATGCCATAGACCGTCCAGAATGCCGTGTGCCTCAGGCGGCGGTGGTGCTTATCGGAAGATAGTATGAACGCTGCAACTGTCATGGCAGGTCTTTTAATAAAGATAGTCTCCCTATCCGGCACCGGAAAGCGATAATCTTCCAATGCCGTATGTCGTCGACGAACGGCAAATGCGGGCAGCCGGGCGCTCCCATCGGCCGGTTGGGGCCGAATGGCGACGGCGGGATCACGACGGGCGATTTTTGTCCGGAAGGCTTTCCCGGGAATGTAGTTTAGCCGAAAAAATAGGAACAATGAAAAAGTTACATTTAGCCGCCGCAGCGTTCTTGCTGCTGGCGCTGGTGGTAGGACAAAAGGCTGATGCCCAGGCTCCGCAAACGGTGTCTGCCGGTTCGTTGCTTTTCGTCAATACACGGGCCCTGCGCAATTTTGGCAAATCTTATTCATCGGCCGTTGATGCGGAATGGCAGGCCCTAAAGGACGGCGGATGGCAGGTTAGGTTTGTCTCGGACAGCATCCGGTACCGGGCGCTTTACAGCGGGAAAGGCAACTGGCTGTTCACCATTGGGTCCTATAACGAGAACAGGCTGCCCAGGGATGTCCGGTCGATCGTCAAAACCACGTATTATGACTATGCGATCACCTATATCGATGAGGTCAGCGCTCCTGGCCAACCCACGACCTACCTTGTCCAGATACAGGATGAGAAGGCCATAAAGATCCTGCAGGTCGCCGACGGCGAAATGGAGACGCTGCGTGAGCTGGTGAAGCTGGCGGCGCGTTAGTCGGCGGGTCGGCGCCTGGCGGCGCCTTAGTTGGCGCCGCGGTGCCAGCTGTTGTTGGCGCGGTTGATATCCGGGAGGACCTTGTCCGGGTCGATGATGACGGAGACGAGGCCCGCGGGGAAATGGAGTGTTCGTTTGCCTGACTGGAGCCAGGTCTCGACAGGTAAGGTGATGCGCTCGCGTGTTCCATCCTGCCAGACGAGCTCGAGCGTCGCAGGCATGGCCATCTGACCGAGGTTCGCGATGGTGACGTCGACGCCGGGTTGTGCGCCCGGGGCGGAGGTGGCGGCGTCGCTGGCGCTGGCGCCGGGTTGTGCGCCGAAGGAGAGGGCGCCGCCGGACGCTTGCACACTCTGCACGGCCAGGTCGAGCGACCAGTTGTGGAGGAACCAGCCGCGCCAGAACCAGGAGAGGTCTTCGCCGGCCTCGTTGTCCATGGTGCGGAAGAAATCGTAGGGGCCGGGATGACGGTAGGCCCAGTTGCGGATATACTGGCGGAAGGCGTAGTCAAAGCGGTCGGGGCCGAGGATATGCTCGCGCAGCAGGACGAGGCCCAGCGCGGGTTTGAAATAGGTCATCGGATGTCGGTAGGTCTCGGGGATGGCGTCGGCGCGGGTCATCATGACGGGAGCCTGCGGGTCTTTCAGCAGGGGAACGATCTCTTCAACCGGGTTGCCGCCGCCGGGCGCATATTCACCGTCGCGTTTGGGCGCGAACTCGCCCTTGTTGAAAGCATCGGAGGCGTAGACGTCGATAAAGGTATTGAAGCCTTCGTCCATCCAGCCGTAGGCACGCTCGTCGCTGCCGACGATCATGGGAAACCAGTTGTGCCCTATCTC
>JAFDYE010000480.1 GCA_018267585.1 Bacteroidota bacterium | reverse complement strand
GCCGATGGGGGCTTCGGTGGTCGATATTCTTGCAGGTACCTATCTTACGCAGGGGATACTGGCGGCTTTATACAAAAGGGGGATGGACGGCCAGCCGGTGCTGGTGCAGGTGAGTATGATGGAGGCTATCCTCGACTTCCAGTTCGAGGTGCTGACCTGTCATTTCAACGACGGGAGGCAGCTTCCGGTGCGGAGCCAGCTGAGCAATGGCAATGCTTATATCCCGGCTCCTTATGGTATTTATAGGACCCGGGAGGGCTACCTCTCTCTGGCCATGGGGGATATCCCTAAATTGGCAACGTTGCTGGAGTGTGAGCCGCTGACCCGTTATGTCGACAAGGCGGAGTGGTTCGACAGGAGGGATGAGATCAAGGGGGTGCTGGCGGAGCATCTGCTAGGGCGAAGTGCGGATGAGTGGCTGGCCGTTCTGCAGCCGGCGGATGTATGGTGCGCCAAGGTGATGGACTATAAGGACCTGCTCGAGCAGGTGGGATATAAAGTACTGGATATGGAGCTGAAGGTGAAGACAAGCAATGGGCTTTCGTTGAAGACGACGCGTTGTCCGATAAGAGTGGATGGCGGGGTGGCCCTTTCAGACAGGGGGGCGCCGCTGCTGGGGGAGCACAACGCGCTCATTGACGAGCAGTTTGGATTAGGTAACTTCATGTCATGAAGCTGATCGATACACATATTCATGTCTGGGATCTCGAGAAGGTGGAGTATAGCTGGCTGAAGGGCGATACTTCTATCCTGAACAGGACGTATGAGCTGGGTGAGTTGGAGCATGCCCGGAGGGCGGTTGGTGTGACGGAGGGGGTGCTTGTCCAGGCGGCGAATAATTGGGCGGATACGAAGTGGATGCTGAAGGTTGCGGGGAATTACGACTGGATACGTGGAGTAGTGGGTTGGGTGCCGCTGATGAAGCCTTCTTCAACGGAAGGGGTGCTTTTGGAGTGGGGCGGTATGTTGAAGGGTGTGAGGCATCTTATACATAATGAGGCCGATCCGGGGTGGCTGCTGCAGGAGCCGGTGCTGGAGAGTCTGGGGTTGCTGGCGGAAAGGGATATTCCCTATGACGTAGTGGGTATCGTGCCGGAGCATTTGAGGACGGCGTTGGAGCTGTCTTCGCGTGTGCCGGGGCTGAGGATGGTGCTGGATCATTTGAATCAGCCGCCGGTGAAGATCCGGGGCAGCGAGTGGGAAGGATTGATGAAGGAGGCGGCGAAGTGTCCGACTATTCATGTGAAGATCTCCGGGCTGGGCAGGCTTGAAGATGTGCGGCCCTGTATAGAGTTTGTGCTGGAGCAATTTGGGGAAGATCGCTGCTTTTGCGGGGGAGACTGGCCGGTGTCGTTGCTGGCGGGCAGCTATAAGGGGATATGGGAACGATATCTGCGGGTTATCGGGAAGAGCGACCGGCTGCTGTATGAAAATGCAAAACGGTTTTATGCGATATGAATATCATTATTGGGTTGGGTTTACTGATAATGGGCGGGCTTTCCGCCGGCAGTAGCTATGTCCCCATGAAGGGGGTGAAGGGCTGGGCCTGGGAGAGTCTCTGGGCCGTGCAGGGGATCGTTGCGTGGGTGTTGCTGCCTCTGTTGCTGGCCCTGCTGGCTACGCCTCATTTGTGGGAGGTGCTTCATTCTGTCTCTTTTTCCACTCTATCGGCCACCTGGGCGTTTGGTTTTCTGTGGGGGCTTGGCGGACTGGCCTGGGGTATGGCTGTGCGATATATCGGGCTGGCGCTCGGGTTTTCCATTGCTACCGGTTTTCTTTCGTCGCTGGGGACGATGGTCCCGATCATCTTTGCGGGGCGGCTGCCGGAGATGGTGTCGACGGTCCCGGGGCGGGTAACGCTGGTGAGTGTTGGTGTATCTCTGCTGGGTATCGTCATTTGCGGGAGGGCCGGGATGATGAGGGACAGGGAGAAGGGGGAGGCGATCCCGGGCGAGTTCAGGAAGGGGATCTTTATCGCCCTTGTTGCGGGGGTGCTGGCGGCCTGTTTTGCGTTCGGTATAGCGGCTGGTGAGCCGATCAAGCAGGCGGCGATCGGTGCGGGGGCGACGCCGATGTGGGCGACCTCGCCGGTATTTTTTGTGGAGCTGCTGGGGGGAGTTACGATCAATTTATTGTACTGTCTGGTGATGAATGCGAAGAACAGGAGTTTTGCCGACTATAAGCTGGTGAATGGGAACTATCTGTATTCGGCGCTGGTGGGGACGCTCTGGTATGCGCAGTTCGTCTTTTATGGTCTGGCGGCTTTTTTTACGGGGCCGTACAGCTATGCGAACTGGTCGATACATATGACCTTTATGGTCGTGGCGAGCAATCTCTGGGGGTATTTTTTCAAGGAATGGAAGGGCGCATCCGCGGCGACGGTGCGATGGAATAATGTGGGGATAGGGGTGCTGGTGATCGCGGGGATATTGATGGGACTTGCGGGGTATTTAAAATAAAACGAATTATGATCATCGAGACAAATAGTCCTTTGCCCAGAAATCCGCGGCCGATCATCCTGATCGGTGCGGGTGGCATTGTCAACGATGCGCATCTGCCGGCGTACAGGATCGCCGGTTTTTGGGTGACGGGCATTTATGATATAGACAGGGAGCGTGCGCTGCAGACGGCGGAGCGGTTCGATATACCGCTGGTCTATTATAGTCCGGAGGATATGCTGGCGCGGAGCCCGCGATCGGTCGTATTTGACGTGGCTGTTCCGGGCAGCCAGCTGCTGTCCGTGCTGCGGCAGCTGCCGGATGGCGCGCATGTGCTGATGCAGAAGCCGATGGGAGAGGACCTTGTCATGGCCAAGGAGATACTCGAGCTGACGAGGGTCAAGAAGATGACGGCGGCCGTTAATTTTCAGCTGCGCTATGCCCCATTTATCAATGCGGCGAGGCATATTATCGGCCAGGGGCTTATCGGGGAGCTTTGTGATATCGAGGTAAACGTCAATGTGTATACGCCATGGCATTTGTGGAAGTTCCTGTATTCCCTGCCGCGGGTGGAAATACTGTACCACAGCATTCACTATATAGATCTTGTCCGAAGCTTTCTGGGCGATCCGGAGAGTATCTATGCCAAGACGATCAAGCATCCGTCGACGGCCGAGCTGGCTTCGGTGCGGACCAGCGTCATTATGGATTACGGGCTCATGAAAAGGGCGAATATTCTGACGAATCACAACCATGATTTCGGGTTGCAGCAGCAGCAGTCCTATGTAAAATTCGAGGGTACGAAGGGGGCGATAAAGCTGACGCTTGGGGTATTGAAGAACTATCCCCAGGGAGTGGCGGATAGTTTTGAGTACGTGATCACGGAGAAGGGCAAGGCGCCGGTATGGAAGACGCTGGATGTTGCGGGGGGATGGTTTCCGCATGCCTTTATAGGGTCGATGTCGCAGGTGATGCTGGCTGCTGAAGGTAGTATTGTACGACCGGACAATTCTGTAGAAGACGCAATAAAGACGATGGCTTGCGTAGAAGCGGCCTATGAGTCGAGCGAAAGGGGCGGGGTGCGCCCCGAACCGGGATTGGGGATAGGATAGGATCAAATTTATTAAATGAAGCGGTTAATTTTTTTGCTGGGGCTTCCGGTGATCTGCTGGGGGCTGCCGGAGGTCTGTCGGGGACAGAAGGTAGAAGTGCTATCGGCTTCGCCGAGGGTCGCCTATGGGGTCGCGCGGCTAAAGGAGGTATTGAAGAAGGGCAGGGTAGTGGTGAGCGTCCGGCCGGATACGGTGAAGGAGGGGTTTACCATTACCGAGAAGGATGGTGTGGCGCATATTGTGGGAACGGATGCGTCGGGGGCGCTTTATGGCTGTCTGGAGCTGGCGGAGCGTGTCGCGACGTCGGGGTGGCCGGCGGGTCTGAGGTTTTCGGACCGTCCGCAGATGGTGCTTCGGGGCGCCTGTATCGGGGTGCAGAAGCCGACGCTGCTGCCGGGGAGGGGACCCTACGAGTATCCGTATACGCCGCAAAATTTTCCGTGGTTCTATGACAAGGCGTTGTGGACGAAGTATCTCGATTCGATGGCGGTGAACAGGATGAATACGCTCTATCTGTGGAATGGTCATCCGTTCGCCTCGCTGGTGCGACTGAAGGACTATCCATATGCGGTGGAGGTGGATGACGCGACCTTTAAGAAGAATGAAGAGATGTACAGGTGGCTGACGACGGAGGCGGACAGGCGGGGGATATGGGTCATCCAGCTGTTCTATAATATTATTGTTTCCAAGCCTTTTGCGGAGAAGAACGGGCTGAAGACGCAGGACAGGAACCGGCATATTGTCCCGGTCATCGCCGACTATACGCGCAAGTCGATCGCTGCGTTTGTCGAGAAGTATCCGAATGTGGGGCTGATGTTCACCCTGGGCGAAGCGATGGAAGGGGTGGGGCAGGACGATATCGACTGGCTGACGAAGACGATCATTCCGGGTATCAAGGATGGGTTGCGGGCGCTGGGGCGGAGCGATGAGCCGCCGGTGGTCCTGCGGGCGCATGATACGGACGGTCCTGCGGATATGAAGGCGGCGTTGCCGATGTACAAGAATCTCTATGTGGAGGCAAAGTTCAACGGGGAGGCGCTGACGACGTATACTCCGCATGGGGCCTGGGCTGATCTGCACCGGCAGCTGAGCCATATCAGCAAGGGGCTGATCGAGAACGTGCATATCATGGCGAACCTGGAGCCGTTCAGGTATGGGTCGGCCGATTTTATACAGCGTTGTGTGCAGGCGATGCATGGTGTATATGGGGCGAACAGCCTGCACCTGTATCCTCAGGCTTCCTACTGGGACTGGCCGTATTCGGCGGATAGCGTGAAGGGCGGGGGCCGGCTGCTGGAGATGGAGAGGGACTGGATCTGGTATAAGGAGTGGGCGAGGTACGCGTGGAACTGTCAGCGGGACAGGAAGGAGGAAGTCAGGTATTGGAGCGGGCTGCTGGCTGCGCGGTATGGGTGTGATGCCTCGGGTGGGGCGTCGATACTGTCGGCGTATGAGCAGTCGGGTGAGATAGCGCCGAAGCTGTTGAGGCGGTATGGGATAACGGATGGTAACCGGCAGACGCTGACGCTGGGGATGCTGAT
>JAFDYE010000047.1 GCA_018267585.1 Bacteroidota bacterium | reverse complement strand
CGAGGATAGTGAAGTAGTTCTTGAGCATAGCTGTGCAGGTATGGTTTGACCGCATCCAGTGTTATGCCAGTTTTTTAACTAATTGAAAATTATTATCTTAGTATTTGTTTTGCCATCCGATTGACCGGTTTTGATACTTTTTGTGTCCGGTGTGAATCTACTTTTTCACTTTCTCAAGGCTGTCAAGTGAGCATTGAAGATGGATCAGCCGGGTACGAACGACCTCAACCTTCATCTTTTCTTCGTCCGCCCTGTCGTCGAAACCTCTGGAATAAAAGTCATTGATCCTTTCGTTCATATTATTTGCACTATCCTTAAGTAATTTTTGTTCGCTCAGAAGTTTTGTTTGCAGGTTATTAAGGTTGCATCCCCAAGCAAGTATTACGAAAAGGCATAAGACGGCCGAGAGTTTCATTCGAAGATTTATTTAAAATTAGGCTTTATATCTCTAACAATTCTTTGCGACGGGATAATTTATTTGGCCGGTCAAAAAAGAAGACCTACCTTCGTTTTGTTAATTTGAGTTCTGCATCTGTATTTGTTAATTTATCCCGCCTCACGAACTGGATTTCTTTTCCTCTACATTGTTTGCTCTTCTCATATCTTTTACTTTTTAATTGTTTAGTATGAACATTTATGTTTCGAATTTAAGCTTCAACGTCCAGGATGAAGACTTAAGAGAATTTTTTGCTCCTTATGGCGAAGTGACTTCAGCGAAGGTCATAATGGATAAAATGACGAACCAATCCCGCGGATTCGGTTTTGTCGAGATGTCCGATGAAGCTGCTTCAAAAAAGGCAATTGCTGAGCTGGATGGCGCAACCGTCGAGAACAGGACCATTAAGGTCAATGAAGCAAGGCCCAGAGAGGCTCGGCCGGCCCGCAACGACTATGGTCGCAATTTCAACAACTCCAACAGTTACAACAAGAACAGATATTGATTTTTGTTTGTTTTGAAAGATCCCCGGCCTTCGCCGGGGATTTTTTGCGTTAAATGAGGTTGCCGCATTTTTCCGAACTTTTGGCTGGGATGATTGATGCGGAAGATGCGATGCGCTTTCGTACTAAGGGCAGGATCATGGCCTGATCGACAAGGCGTGATAAAAGACGTTTCCCGGATCCCATTTTTCTTTGACCCGCTGCAGTCGCGGGTAATTGTCCCGGTAATACAGGGTATGCCAGGGAATACCTGAACTGTTCCATTTCGGGTCGGCGAGGTCTGTATCGGGGTGGTTGATCATGCAGCCGCCGTTGTCTGCGTTTGGGACCGGTACGCCGCCGCTATCCGCAAACAGGTCCTTATAAAAATTGCTGACCCAGCCAATGCTCGCGGCTTCGCCTGCGGGGTCGGCCCAGCCTGTATTGCAGGCAATATCGAGTATACAATCCCGCTGGGCCGAAGCCGTTGCCTCCGGCATTACGGCGTTGACCCGACCGCCATAGGTCGCCATACCCAGGCCTCCGCCTACCGGGTCAGAACCAGTCAGGTATTTGTATATCGTGGCGATTTGACTTTTTGAAAAAGGGCGGCGAAGAAGGGCGTCCTTGATCTTGGCCTTGACCTTGTCGTATCCCGGCTGAAAAAGTTCCGGGAAGGGATTGAGCGCAAATTGCAGCCAGGCGGTTTCTTCTATCTGTCGGGTATATTTTAAACCTAAAGGATCGGCAATAGCGGCCAGGTGCTCATCTATGAGCTGCATCGCCTGCGGGCCAGCCGTGCAAACGCCTTTCATTTCCAGCTTGCCCAGGTTACGGTGATTCAGGAAGAGCAGACTGAACAGCTGTCTGTTAGGAGACTCCGGGCCGCTATTAGCCTGCGCCCATGAACCGAAATCTCCAACCAGCTGCGAGAACTTTGTTTTGTCAAAATTATTCCAGTCCCACGACACCCTGAAGGTCGTAATGGTTGAAGGAGCTTTGGGAAGGGCAGTAGCAGGATTGGAACCGTCGCTGCCCGGAGACCGGAGCCAGTAGCGGGTAACGATGCCGAAATTCCCGCCGCCGCAGCCCGTATGCGCCCACCAAACCTCCCGGTTGGGGTCACTCTCTTCCCGCGTAGCTGTGACGATATGGGCCTTGCCGGATCGATCTACGGTGACCAGCTCGATACCATAGAGGTGATCGGCAGCCAGTCCATATTCGCGACAAAGGAAGCCAAATGCTCCGCCAAGCACGTGTCCCCCGACCCCTATGTTGGGATGCTCTCCAGCCGGCAGCACCACTCCCCAGCCCAGGAAGAGCCTGCGATACATTTCACCCACTGTGGCCCCTGCTTCCACGGCAAAGGCCGATCTCCCCCTGTCATAGTAAATATTGTTCATGAACGACATATCGATCAGCACCTGTACGGCAGGATCCGATACAAAACCTTCGAGGCAGTGGCCCCCGCTGCGTACCGCCAGTCTTCGTTTGCTGTCGGCCGCTGCCTGTACTGCGGTGACTACGTCTTCGGCGGATCCGGGAATAAAGATGGATTCGGGCTTGCCTGTGTAACGGGTGTTGAACCTTTTTTCAGCGAGGTCGGGATAGCGGATATCGTCTGCCGTGATCTTTTCCATATTTCTCAGGTTTGTCAGGTGAAGTTAATGACTGGCAAGGAACTCATTGAGGATCTCGACAAACGCCTCCGGCTCTTTGCTGTTCTTTTGTGCAAAAAGGACTTCGCCGAAGTACTCGCCGTGACGCCCCGGCAATATCGCCAGACGACCATGGGGCAAAAGACGTGCCATGGCAGCTGCGTGCTCAGGTAGCGGAAGGTCCTGGTCTCCGATGACGACAAGCGTCGGAGCTTGTATGGACCTGATCTCTTCGTCGGTCCAGTCTTTAAAATTCTTCATTCGTTGCGCGTCCTTTTGAAACATGTTCATCAGCGCTGCCTGGTCCTTTATTTTCAGGTACTCGTCTTTGTATACCTGCGGCATGTCGCTGAATTTCGGATCATCGAATCCTTTCCAGAACCAGGCAGGTACAGCGTCTCTTTTATAGAACGCCGATGCCACGACCAGCTTGTTCACGATCCCGGGATGCTTTATGCCGATCTCGAGGGCGGTCTGGCCGCCATTGCTGAAACCGAATATGTCAGCCCTCCGGATATGCAGCTGCTGCAGCAGCTCTGCAACGTCGGCGGCATCCTGCTCGAAAGTTACCGGGGCGTTCCTGTCGGCGGTATGACCGTGCGCCTGCAGCTCTATTGCGATAACCTGGTGTGTTTTGGCCAGGTCCGGCAGTATCCTGCCGAAGGACGTATGAATGGTGGACCCGCCGCCGTGCAGGAGCACCAGGGGACTGCCGCTGCCGTGGATCTCGTAATACATCCTGATACCGTTGACGTTGGCGAAGTGGCCAACCTGTGCCTGCGCTATTACAGGAAGGCTGATAATTGCCAGAATGGAGAGCATGACGTTGATGTTTGTGATTACCTTTTTCATGACACAAAGCTATGGCCGCCTACGCTCTTTGAAAACTCAGGAACACGACAAATAGAGGGTAGTTTGCGACAGGGAGGTTACTCGCCGACCTTCCATGATGGGTTGTAACCGATTTCCCAAAGGTGGCCATCGATGTCTTGAAAATATCCGTGATAGCCGCCCCAAAAAGCTTTTTGGGCGGGTTTGGTGATTGTGGCTCCGGCTGTTTTGGCCTGGGCCATTATGACGTCGACCTCTTTTTCGCTGTTTACGAAGTGGCCGATCGAAAATTCGGTCAGGCTTTCGGTTTGTAGGGTAGTGTTGCTGTCCCATGCGAGGTTTTTCCTTTCGTAGAGGCAAAGCATGGTGCCGTTGGTGAGTTCAAACATAACGACGGCGCCATTTTCGTACTCGGAGCCGACGATGCCTTTGGTGTGCCAGCCCAGGCCGTTTTGATAGAATTGCATGGATTTCTTCAGGTCCGTTACGCCAAGGGTCAGCAGATTTATTCGTTGTTTCATCGTTTGTATTTTGTTGTATACGAATTTTGCGCAAATGGTATGCCTGTTCCGGATGCCAAGGCCGCATGTCCACTAAATTTGATTGCATATATAAATAATTGATTATATGCTCTTTGCTATAAAAGATGTGCACTCAAATTGTTTAACAAAACGGAAACGTTTATAGAACTGGCGTGGCTGTGATTTTTTAAATATATTTCTATTGTGAAACAGGTCACCCATGGGGCCCGGGTGATTATCCATGTTTTTGTAACCGAGAAGGTGGTTTTTTTGCTTGATATTTATGATAAGTCTGAACAGGATAATATATAGGAAAAAGAACTTGCAGAACTTTTAAAGATGATTTCGCTCTAAGTATCCCTTTTTGACACTTATTGAATACGATTTCTAATGAACCCTTTCCGCACTTTTACTTTACTGTTCCTTTTGATGTTTCTAAACAAGCCCGGTAATGCAAGGGCTCAGCGAAATCAGCCATCAAGCGAAATTTTGTCAAGAGCTGAGACGTCAGCCATTATCAATGATGCAGTAAGGAAGCAATTTGGCATCGACTTTACAATTATTCGCGCTTATAAATATATTGACCGGTCGGGGCAGTATTGTTGTGTGCTGACCGAAAAGCTTGATTCGCTGGTCGAGAATGATAAAGGGGGCTATGACAGTTTGCATTATGTTATTCGAGCCATAAACTTGAAAGAAGACTCGGGAAAGCTTAAGAAAGTTTGGGAAATAAATGATCATGCTATCCGCGACCAGAAGTTTGCGGGCGTCGAGAAGTCCATATGGTTCTGGACAAGATACATAGAGTTTACCGACTTTGATGGTGATGGGCTCATAGAGCCAATCGTCGTTTATGGATCGGGCACCGAGGACAATGAAGGCGGTAGGATTAAGTTCATAATCTATTATAAAGGGCAGAAAGTAGCTATCCGACATCAGGACAGTGATCTTGATGAAGGGCGAGCTACACAGGTTGATAAGGCATACTACACTCTTCCTCCGAAATTAAAGGCGAGTCTAACAGCCAAGATGGAAGCGATGAATAAGGCCAGGCAAGGTATTTTTGAGAAGACGTCGTTTTGAGCTCCGATACACGTAATAGAAATCATACACCTCCCCTTATAAATGTACAGACCATTCAGGAATCGAACCTGCAAGCCCTTATCAACAAATAAGTTGAGAATTTGACCAAATTGGCTGCTGCCGGTGTCGAACCACAAAACGCGCCATGACAGCGGTAAATAAGAAAGATTTTAGTCGAAAACTGGAGCATTATTTCGTTTTGCAGGTTTTCAATTTGAAAACTTTTTGTTACATTTGCTTTACTATGAATGTCATAGCTAAAGGAACCATTCTCTATTACATTCGCAAGCATCCGAAGGCAAAAACCGCGTTATTGACTTGGTACCATGAATTTTCAAAGACGAATTTCCAGAATTTCAACGAATTAAAAGCCGTTTATGGCAATGCAAGTATCGTCGCAAATAGCCGGGTTATATTTAATATAAAGGGAAATGACTTCAGGCTGGTAGCATCGGTCAATTTCCGGCAATTGGCGGCTTATGTGATCTGGTTTGGAACGCATAAGGAATATGACAAGATAGATACCTCAAAAATTAGTTTTGATATTGAATTTTTGAACTTTAAAAGCAAATGATATGGACTGGAAAGTGATAAAAACCAAGGCTGAATATAATAAGGCGCTCAAACGGACGATGGCCATATTTCAGGCGGAGCCTGGGACTTCAGAATCTGATGAACTTGAATTATTGCTTGTGCTTATCAAAGACTATGAAGATAAGCATATCGTTTTGCCAGAGGTCGATCCGATTGACGCGATAAAGTTAAAGATGGAAGAAAGAGGTCTAAAAGCAAAGGATCTGGAACCGTTAATAGGGTCGAAAGGTCATGTTTCATCTATCCTTTCCGGGCGGAGAGAACTGACCTTGAAAATGGCCCAGAAACTGAAAGATTATCTTCAGTTGCCAGCAGATATATTCATGCACACGGCGTAGTTTAACCAGGGAATTATGACGGAATAGGGCAAAAAAGGACGCAGGAAGTTATACGTCCGATCCGCAGCAGGAGATGACGTTGCCGTACCGGTCGAACTGATAGCCGCAGCAGCCGATGATGGACTGGCGGATCATTTCCTTGGCGCGTTGGACCCGGGACTTGGCGCCGGAATAGGAGATGCCCAGCTCTGCGGCCAGCTGCTTTTGGGATATTCCTTCCAGTTCGGTTCGGACGAGGGCATGGCGATAGAGGGTCGGCAGAGAGTCGATGAGTTCCTTTAAAAAGTTGTCTGCCAGCCGGGCGTTGGGATGGTCCATCGCCGGCGCGCTGCAACAATCCCGCATAGCAGAATCGTCTATAACCGCTGTAGTAGGCTTGGCACGATAATAGTCATTGACGACATTGTGGGCCATGCGCAGGATGTACGGCAGCATATTTTGCGCTTTTTCGATCTTGGCGACATGCTTTTGCACTTTTAGGTAGACGTCCTGCAGGAGGTCATGGCAGTGATCCTGATGGTTGGTCTTTTGGCAGATGTATTCGGCGATCTTCGGGCCGTGGATAGCCCATATCTCTTCGATGGATGGCTTCATAGAGCAATGGTTTTGCTTCGTTTTTCCAGAAGTACGGTATCCCGCCAGCGATCCCCCATCTTGCCGATCTTTTCCCGCGTGCCGATCACGCGGAAGCCGGCCTTTTCATGGAGGCGGAGACTGGCCATGTTCTCGGGAAAGATGCCGGCCTGAAGGGTCCAGATGCCGTTTTTTTCGCTTTCGGCAATCAACGCTTGCAATAGGGCCTTGCCCACTCCTTGCCCTCGGTGGCCGGGATCAATATACACGCTTACCTCCGCCACCCCTGTATATACGCAACGGCCGGAAACCGGAGTAAGGGCCGCCCAGCCCGCAATAGTAGCGCCATCAATGGCGACGAGGCGGCTATGCACCAGATGCGCCTTGTCCCATTCCCCCCAGCTGGGGGCACTGGTCTGGAAGCTGGCGTTGCCGGTAGCGAGGCCGGCTTCGTATATGGCCCTGACGGAGGGCCAATGGGCAGGTTGCAAGGTAGTGATGGTCATGGGTGCTTTTTAGTCTTTCAAATTTACGGCTAATAGGCTTTCCGCGGCATGTCGGCAAATTCTGGAGGTAGAGGACTCGCCTCCAGGGTGCGTGCGGATAATTCAACATCATAGTCAAATCGGATGAGTTCCGCCTTGATGCTGGTCGGGTCGGCGGGGCTGCTATTTTGGTTGATATGGAGCAGGACGTAGCCGCCCTGGGGATTGCCGTCTTTGGGTTTGCCAGTCGAATCAGTATTGATGGCGTGGTAGGTGCGCTCGCCAGGGTGTCGATGCTATTGAAAAAGGAATTCAGGGCCGGCAGGTTGGCGTGTATGTCGCTAAAGAGACAGATTTTCATGTCTTGAAGTGGGGTTATTTGGCGATTCGCAGTGCAGTTGCGTAGGCATTGGGGAGTGGGCTTTCTTCTACAGCTTTGGCAGCTTTTTCGACGTCGTAGGCGAAGCGGATAAATTCCACCCGGATGCTATCCTTTTGGGTGATACTGCTGTGGTCGGTGAGATGGAGCAGAACATAACCACCGCGGGGGTCGCCGTCCTTGGGTTTGCCAACGGAGCCGATGTTGATGGCGTGGCGGTAGTGATCCGTGCCACCGGAATTATCGTTGAGGATACGATGATAGGGCTTGTGTGTATGTCCGAAACACATTAGATCGGCGTCGGCGTCGTGCATGATCCGCATCAGGCTTTTTTCGTCCCGGTCTTCAAACAAATATTCGTTGATCTTGCGGGGGCTACCGTGAACGAGGAGGAGGTTGAGCTTGTCATTGTTGAGCTGGAATTCTACCTTGATGTGCGCGGGCAGGGTTCGGAGGTAAGCACGTTCTTCGTCTTTGACGATCTGGTTGGTGTAAGAGATGGAAACAGCGCCATTAGCCTTTTCGTCGTCGGTCTTATAGGCGCAGCCGCAGTCGTTGCTGGTACGGCCGATA
The DNA here is from genome assembly GCA_018267585.1 of Bacteroidota bacterium. Classification (GTDB taxonomy): domain Bacteria; phylum Bacteroidota; class Bacteroidia; order Chitinophagales; family Chitinophagaceae; genus Puia. The sequence continues at coordinate 4,899 of JAFDYE010000047.1, read as the reverse complement.
CCAAAGTCATAGTTACCGGCGATAGTAGGTATGCCGCGTTTTCTTATTTCATTGATCACTTCGTTGGGCCAGATATTGTATCCTACGAGGTCGCCGAGGCAGTAGACGGCGTCTGGTTTTCTGGCGTCAAGGTCTTTGAAGAAGGATTTGAGGGCCGGAAGATTGGCGTGTATATCGGAGAAAAGTGCTATGGTCATTGTTTTGCTTTTAAATATGTCCAGGTTGGAATGGCGAGTGCTGCCCCGATGACCGGGGCGGTAAGATACACCCAAAGATTTTCATTATGGCCGGAAACGATGGCAGGGGCCAGCGACCGTGCCGGGTTCATAGATGCGCCACAAATGGGGCCGGCAAACATCGCTTCAAGGAGAATAACAGATCCGATGGCGATACCGGCAAACAGTCCTTGCTCTTTTGGGCCGGTTGCTACATTGATAATGACGATCATTAGGATATAAGTCAGCAGTAGCTCCAGGACAAAGGACTGCCAGGGAGAGCCGACGGGAATGGTAGCACCGAGTAACGGGTCAGTGGGGAACAATAGCCGGAGCACCAGACTTGCCAGGAAAGCACCCGCGATCTGGCTGAGGATGTAGGGCCCAAGGGCTTTGGCTGGTAACCTACCGGCAAGGGTAAAGGCGATGCTGACAGCGGGGTTGAGGTGCGCACCGGAGATTTCGCCCAGGCCGTAGATCATGGCCATGACAATCAGCCCGAATGTAACGGCGACGCCAACGTGTGAGACCGCGCCGTGGCTGACATTGTCGATAACAATGGCCCCCGTGCCACAAAAGACCAGAGCAAATGTTCCTAATATTTCGGAGACTGACTTTCTTATCATAGATTTTTAGGGATTAGGAACAGCAGCCGGGCGCGCAGCAAGCAGCTTCTTTGGGTTTTTCGCCGTAGACGGTGACGCTCAGAATGCCGGTGCCGGAGGCACGGAATGCGGAAATCTCTTCGGTGCTGAGATATTGCGCTAGTATGTCGTCGGGGATGTGAATGACCTTTTCTTTTTGAAGGGTGATGTTCTTGAAGCCGTTTATGTTGATGAGTTCAAGGTAGGCTTGTTTTTGGATGGCCCCGGAAACGCAGCCGGCGTACATTTCTGCGGCCTGCTGGATGGCCGGAGGCAGGGTGCCGTCGAGGACGATGTCCGATATGCTGAAGTGACCGCCCGGTTTGAGGACGCGGTACATTTCCTGAATGACGCCAAACTTGTTCGGTACGAGGTTCAGTACACAATTGGAGACGATGACGTCAGCGACGCCTGCTGTGATGGGCATTTTCTCGATGTCCCCCTGTCGGAATTCGACATTGTTGAAGCCGAGCTTTTCAGCGTTGGCGCGGGCTTTGTCGATCATGGCAGGGGTGAAGTCGATGCCGATGACCTTGCCGGCCTCGCCGGTTTCAGCACGAGCAATAAAGGCGTCGTTGCCGGCGCCGGAGCCCAGGTCGATAACGACGTCGCCTTTTTTGATATGGGCGAACTGGGTGGGTAGACCACAGCCAAGACCCAGGTCGGCATCGGGATTATAACCTTCAAGGTTGCTATAATCATCGGTCATAATGTTGGCAGTCTCGATGGAGCAGCAGCCGGAACCGCAGCAGGAGGCTTGGTTGGTGTCTTTATCTTGGAGAGCAATGGCGCTATATTTTTCACGCACCAAGGCTTTTATTTCTTCTGTCGTTTGCATAGTAGCGATGTTTAATATGTTATAGAAAGCTATTTTATCCAATAGTCGATATGGCTGGCTTCAGCCACAAAATCCATGATTTTGGCTTCAATCTGATCCCTTACGGCTCTTGTCTGCTGTAATACTTCTTCATGGCTACCCCTAAACGCACCCGGATCAGCGAAGGACCAGGCCAGCCGCCTGGTCATGCCCGGGAAAATGGGGCAGCGTTCGGCGCTAGCCTGATCGCAGACGGTGACAACGACATTGAACATTCTGCCTTTTCGGAAAAGATCAAAGACGTCCTGAGTGCCTTTTTGGCTAAGGTCAATGCCTACTTCCTGCATGACCGCAACAACGTTTGGGTTAATGTCTGCGGGTTCGAGCCCGGCACTTTCTACCTCAAAGATATCGGCGGCATATTTTTTAAGGAATGCTTCCGCCATCTGGCTCCGTGCCGAGTTATGGATGCAGACAAAGAGAAGTTTGTGTTTGTCAGACATGGCTATGTTAATTTAGATATTGCTATATTACGATAATACAATTCAAAAAAAACTGCCGTTTATTAGCAGCAGCCGTCCGATCCTTTATAGGCTGCGAAAAGAGCACCTATTTCTTTTTGATAAAGCGCCCATGTCTTGGGCTCGATACAGTAGCACACGCTCGTCCCTTCAATAGTACCCTGAATGAGGCCCGCATTTTTCAATTCCTTCAGGTGTTGAGAGATGGTCGGTTGTGCCAGACCCAGCACTTCGACCAAATCCCCGTTGATACAGGCATCAGCCTTAATGAGATGTTGAACGATGGCGATCCGGGCAGGGTGGGCCAATGCCTTCATCATGGATGCGAGCTTGTTCTGCTTGTCGGTGAATATTTCGGATTTGGTTAGTCCCATATACTATTACTTCATTGCAATATTACGATAGTTGAATGATCTCTGCAAATTTTTTTACTAATATTGGCTAATTTAGGCAGGCTAATTGTGCAGTGCTGAGTCGATCAAGGCGGTTATTCCAGCAAAAGATTAGGAAAGCCTCCTTGCAATGGTTTCAAATTATGCCGTATCAGCTGAAGGTTGGGGATGTGCTTGTAGTGTTTATAATTCATGGTCAGGAGCGGCAGTTGATAATGTATAGCAGTGGCTGCTACGAAGGTGTCTCCAATATCTGTGTTATGGCTGAGAACATATTTCTGTATTAGGGAGGTGAAAATATTGGAGATATTATGATCTATAGGGAGTACAATGTACTGCTTTAGAAGACGGTTGATCTGCTGAAGGTTTTCTTTATTGGTTGCGCCTTGTTGGATTTCAGCAATAGTTATAGCGGATAATACAATATTAAAAGGGCCGATATCATTTCTTAGATAAGAGGCAACGGCGGGGTTCTTGCGTAATACTTCGATCATTACGTGTCAATCAAGTGTCAGGAATAACGGGAGGTAGTGTGAGGAAACGTGAGAATCAGAAAGTATTTAAAAAATTAAATCCTTGTAATCGGTTGATTATCAAAGATTTACAAGTGCACCGGACTGGGCATTTCTCGAACCATTTCCTTGGCGATTTGGATTTGATCGCAAGATTAGTCAATTGATTATCTTATGCTTGTGTCAGTAGCCTTTATTTGCATTGTTTAACAATACAAGATCCGGTTATTGAATCAAAGTGGCTGGTTTCAATGAGCTCACACGCTAACAACGAGCTGTTTTCGGCGAAACTTAGGAGTGTTCAAAAAATAAAGAGCTCTTTGGGAGCTCTTTATAGGATACTGGATGTTTCACAGGGGAGGATTCGGTCTTCTTCATCGTGCGCCGATTTGCGTCAACAGGTTGTCCAGCTTTTCTACAGTCAACGGTTTAGGAAAAAAGCCCGCGAAGTTCGGCTTTTCAAACAGACGTTGGATTTTGAAATTTTCATTTGTTGCTGATAACACAAATATTGCATAATTATCCCTGATCGCTTTTCGAAGGCGGTTGAATTCATCAAGGAATTCGAATCCGTCCATCTCCGGCATTTCCAGGTCAGTAAGTATAATACCGCACCTACCTATTTTCTTCTCCGCCAAATCGTTCTCCCATTGGAGGTATTGGAGGGCGAATTTGGGGGACGAAAAAATACGGATCTTCTTTCTTGGAATTCGGTCGCTGACCGTCTTTTTCGTCAATGCCAGTGCAAATGGATCGTCGTCGATAATAAGTACTTCCAACTTTCTATACATGGTATTGATCTGATGTTTAGGCTAGTGTTGAGTACCGTCGCCTGTTGAAGCAAAGATATAATTGGGCTGAAGGAGGCTATACCATAGAATACACCTGGTATAGGACAAATCGACCAATTTCTCTACCTTTAATAGATGTCTCCAAAAGAGATGCCCATATATGATATTGCAGATTTCAAATATCTGGGATCTGGCAGTGAATTCTATGCCAATACTTTTTCCGAACATCTTCTTCAGCATGAGCACATGATCCTAGCGCCACATCGGCATGGATTTTACTTGAGTGTATTATTCACGCGGGGTAATGGCATTCACGAGGTGGATTTTCAAACATTCGATATCCGACCCGGATACATTTTTCTATTGTCACCTGGCCAGGTGCATCATTGGAATGTGTCCGAAGACACAGACGGATATATTATTTTCCATAAAAAGGAGTTTTACGATCTGAATTTCACATACGAAAGAATTGAGCACTTTCCGTTCTTCGGAAGCAGTCAAAATGTACCCCTTATTCAACTCGGGAAGGAACAAGCTACAGCTTTGACCATTCAATTTCGGCTGATTGTTGATGAATATAAGAGCAAAAATCTGATGCATTTCCAAAAGATATGCTCAATGCTGAATGTGATTTACATCGACCTTGCCCGAATATATCTGCCAGAAAAGCAAGCGAATAAACATCGCGAGATACAGTTGGCTCATATTCGAAGGTTAAACGCGCTGATCGACAACAACTTCAAAGACATAAAGGCACCGGCAAACTATGCGAAAGATATGTTCATGAGCGAAAAAAATCTAAACCTGATTTGTAAAATCATCTTGAATAAGACGATTTCAACGGTCATTTCGGATAGGGTTATATTGGAGGCCAAACGAATGCTCATCCACACGAGCATGAACATCGTTCAGATATCCCTCTGTAAGCTCCCCCTAAAACTAGGCCACCGTCAGTTAGAGTTTTCCGGTTTTTCAAATATTTTATCCACTAAACGGCTCTCTTCAAT
>JAFDYE010000479.1 GCA_018267585.1 Bacteroidota bacterium | reverse complement strand
TGCTTTTTCCATTTTATTCTACGCATATTACGGGAGTCTTCATTCTTTTATCATGAAGCTGACGCGGTCGGCTGAAGATACGGAAGAGGTGATCCAGGAGACCTTTCTTCGTCTCTGGCTGGGGCGGGACAAGTTGCTGGAGGTCGAGGCTCCCCCGGCCTGGATCCACACGGTTGCCGTCAACGAGTGCTACAAGTTCTTAAAAAAGCGGAGCAGCCGCAAGGACGGGCTTGCCGGTCTCCGGTCTGCCGGACAGGAACAGGATGGGGAAGAGACCCTGCATGCGTTGCAACTGAAGGAAGTGAAACAACTTGTCACCGAGGCGGTCAGCCGGCTGCCGCGTCGCCGGCGGCATATCTTCCAAATGAGCAGGGACGAGGGTATGACTATACCCCAGATCGCGGCGGCGCTTCGGATATCTCCCAATACCGTCAAAAACACACTGGTTACTTCCCTGAGGACCATTCGGGACTATCTTACTGCCAAGGGGCATGGCATGTAAGAGCCGGAAAAAATATTTTTTCTCCGGATAGTCCTGATCGCCGTCGGCCTGTTCTTATAATACAGGAGACAATCTATGCAATCCCAACACATCCTTTATCTGCTGGAGCAGCATCTGGCAGGACAATTGACGGAAACTCAGCAGAATGAGCTCGATCAGATACTTCAAGACTCTGAATATGAGGATGTTGTGAAAGGGTGTTTGTTGCAGCTCCTCGGAAAGGAGGGTAATGTGGCCGAAGGCTTTACTGATCGGGCGCGACCAGAGAACGTGGTCGGGGAGGCGCAGCCCGCAGGAGGTGATATACTCCGGCGTGTCCTGTCGGTCGACAAGACGGCTGATCAGCCGGTGGCGTCCGAGAGGGGGCTCTTGTCCTTTTGGCGCGGACCTGTGGTAAGGCGTTTTGCGGTAGCTGCGGCATTGCTGGCTGCGGTGGCAGGGGCATGGTTCTTCGTGCACTCGTCGAAAACCGGTGAGTCAGTAGCCGCCGTGGCGCCGAAAGCGGCGGTCATAAAACCGGGGTCAAACCGGGCTGTCCTGACCCTGGCCAATGGTCAGCAGATCGTCCTGGACGACGCGCACAACGGGGTACTCGGCCAGCAGGGTAAGACCCGGGTCATAAAACTGGACAGCGGCCGCCTGGCCTATGCGGATGGGGGTAATACCGGAGAGAGGGGCGGCGCGGCGATATTATTCAATACCATTGCGACTCCCCGAGGAGGCCAATACCAGATCACCTTGCCGGATCGCACGAAGGTGTGGCTGAATGCTGAAAGTTCGCTGCGTTTCCCGACCGCGTTCACGGAAAAGCGGAGAACGGTCGAACTGACGGGGGAGGCCTATTTCGAGGTAGCTCCGAACAAAGACCAGCCTTTTCTTGTCAAGGCGGGCACGACCGAGACGCGGGTCCTTGGTACTCAATTCAATGTTATGGCATATGGGGATGAAGGCCCTGTCAAGACGACCCTGCTGGAAGGCTCGGTGCAGATGGGTCTGGGCGAGGCGAATACGCTGCTGACCCCCGGTCAGCAGGGACAGTATGATGCCGAAAAGGGTAGGATGGCGACGCGTATGGTCAACACCCGACAGGTCACGGCCTGGAAGGACGGCTACTATTTTTTTGACCGAACGCCGGTGCAGAGCATTATGAGACAGATATCCCGCTGGTATGATGTGCAGGTCGTTTACCAGGGGCAGGCGCCCCATGACGAGATCGTGGGGAGGATACCACGGACCGCAGATGTTTCGGAGGTACTCCATATCATGGAACTTATAGGTATCCGGTTCAGGATCGAGGGGCGGACCATCACGGTATTATCGTAGGACCTGTGGGGCAAGCATCATAGATTGCTTAAACATATAAAAACCATTGCGATATGAAAACTTAACCACCTAACTCAATCCCTCATAAAAAAATGCCGGAAGCGCTACCAACACTTCCGGCGGATGACCTGGCCTCAACCAGGGAGAGGGTCCCGAAAAAAGCGTCAGTTTCAAGTAACGTCTATTCACGGTTCAAAAAACCCAATCTTAACAAAGTTATGAATTCTCCGATCTTCTGCTCCCCATTATATAATGGGCGGCAGACGCCTGCCTCCAAGCGCGGGTTGTTTGCTAAAACGTTTTTGATTATGAGGTTGACCACCTTTCTATTATTAGCCTTTGCCCTGCAGATCTCTGCGACGGGGCTTTCCCAGAAAATATCCATTTCGGGGAAGAATATGTCCCTGGAAAAGGTATTTGCGACCATCGAGAAGCAGAGCAGCTATTCTTTTTTGTACAAATACAACGATCTGCGGGACAGCCGGCCGGTAGATCTGAATATGAAGAATGCGGATATCCGGGCTATTTTGGATGCCTGTCTGAGAGAGCAGCATCTGGCTTATACCATTGAGAAGAATATTATCGCTATCCGGGCTGTTGCTGCGGAGGCAAAGGCGCCGGTAGCCGGGGTCGTGGCGGAGCAGCCGCCTGCGGTCGTTACCGGGGTTATCCGAAATGAAAAGGGCGAGCCTCTTGCCGGTGTCACGATCCTGGTGCGCGGTACGCAGCGGCAGGCTCTTACCAATGAAAAGGGCGAATTCCGGATACAGGCGGACGACAACGAAGTGCTCGTCTTTACCTATGTGGGATATGCCACCAAAGAGGTAAAGGTCGTCACGGGTCAGCCTGTCGAGGTGACGCTCGCGCTCGCGCAGGCGACGCTGAATGACGTTGTTGTTACGGCCCTGGGTATTCGCAGAAGCGAAAAATCCCTGACCTATGCCGCCCAGCAGGTCAAGGGTGAAGACCTGACGACCGTCAAGACCGACAACCTGATGAACACTCTCAACGGCAAGGTCGCGGGTCTTACGATCAGTCCCAGCGCCTCGGGTGTGGGCGGTTCTGCAAAAGTGATCCTTCGCGGCAGCCGCAGCGCCAACGGGAACAACCAGCCACTTTACGTTATCGACGGTATTCCCATTTCCAATGGGGCCAACGGCAACGGCACGCCGGGCGGTAGTTTCGGTGGCACACCTGATGGCGGCGACGGTATATCCAACCTGAATCCGGAAGATATTGCCAGCATCTCCGTGCTGGAAGGAGCCAGTGCTGCCGCTCTTTATGGCAGTCAGGCGCAGAATGGCGTCATCCTGATCACTACCAAGAAGGGCAGGGCCGGTCAGACGCAGATCAGCTTTACTTCTTCGGCGTTCGCCGAAGGTCTGGCCTACAAGCCGAAATTCCAGAATTCCTACGGCCGGACGACGTCCACTGCGACGGACAGCTGGGGCGCTCCCATCACCGGCAGCCAGGACAATTTGAAGGACTTCTTCAGGACGGGCACCAATTTCACGAATGCCATCAACGTCAGCGGCGGCGGCCCCAATGCGCAGACCTATTTCTCCTATGCCAATACGCTTGCCAATGGCATCCAGCCGAATAACAAGATGCAGCGGCATAATTTCACGCTGAGGGAGACGGCAAAGCTATTGCACGACAAGTTAACAGTCGATGGTAACGTCAGCTATATCACACAAAAGATCAACAACAGCCCGGCTTTGGGTATCTACCAGAACGCGCTGACCGGTCTTTATCTCTTTCCCAGAGGGCTGGACATCCAGCCCTACAAGGCCCACTACCTGAATGCGGACAGCACCGGCTTTGCGCGTCAGAACTGGCCCTTCCAGGATGGTCTCTATCAGCAGAACCCCTGGTGGGTGCTGAACCAGCAGCCCAGCGTCGCCAACCGCAACCGCATCCTCTTCCAGGGAAGCCTGCGTTATGAGATTGCTTCCTGGCTGAACGTCCAGGTTCGCGGCAACGTCGACCATATAGCCGATGACTATGAATCCGATCTGTACTCCGGCGCCAACGGTCTTTATAACAGCAACGGGCACGGTCATATGGTGATCAACAACCAGACCACCGAACAGAAATACGGCGACGCCATCGTCAATTTCAATATCCCCAGTCACTCTGCTGTAAAGATCAATGGCCTGGTGGGTACGAGCATCACCGACTACAAGACGAAGGGTATCTATCTGCAGGGTGACCTGTCGACGCCCGACTTCTTCACCGCCGGCAATATCATCGCCGCTTTGCCCGGTCTGACCACGGTGACGACGAGCCCCGCTACGCAGAATATTCCTGCAAACGGGATAAACAGTGTATTCCCTGTCCACAACCAGATACAGTCCGTCTTTGGCAACGTGGACGTCTCCTATGACGACTGGGCTTATCTGACCCTCACCGGCAGGAATGACTGGTCTTCGAATCTTTCGTTCACGCCCAACGAGTCGTTCTTCTATCCTTCGGTTGGTCTGTCCGTAATCCTTTCACAGCTGCTGCACCTGCCTTCCTTTATCGACTATGGCAAGATTCGCGGTACCTATGCAGAGGTCGGCAACACCGTACCCGCCTATCTGACCCAGGTTCAGAACACCCAGAACTCTTCCGGTCAGCTGGTCTTTAATACGGCCAATGCTTTCCGTACGCTGAAGCCGGAGAAGACCAAATCGATCGAGTTGGGTACTGAGTGGCGCATGTTCAACAACCGTCTCAACTTCAGTTTCACTTATTATAAGACGAATACCCGCAACCAGTACTTCCCGATACAGCCGGTCACCGCATCGCTGTTCTCTACGGGCTATGTCAATGCCGGGAATATCCAGAATACGGGTATCGAGCTGACGCTGGGATACGCCGTCATCCGCGACAGGAACTTCACCTGGAACACGTCGGTCAACGCGGCGCTCAACAGGAACAAGATCATTGACGTGGACAGCCGCGACAGCATCAACACTTTCCAGCTGACGCAGAGCGGGAACAATGCCTATGAGTCGCACATCACCAAGGGCGGACAGTTCGGCGATATCTACGGCTATACCCTGCAGAGAGACGCGCAGGGGCGGATAATGTTTGGCGGCAGCGGTACGTCCGCCGATCCCTATATACCGAAGAGCGACGGCAAGTTCAACCTTATCGGCAACCCCGCGCCCAGGTATCAGCTGGGGTGGCGCAACGATCTTACCTATAAGAAGTGGACGCTTGGTCTGCTGATAGACGGGAAGTTTGGCGGACACGTGCTCTCGATGACCCAGGCTATCCTGGACCAGTACGGTGTGTCGAAAGAGACGGGTGACGCAAGGAATGCGGGCGGTGTGAAGGTGAATGGAGTGGACGGTACCGGTAAGCTGGTCAGCACGGTAGACCCCAAGTACTGGTACGAGGCCATTGGTGGCCGTAACGGCGTCTCGGGAGAATATATCTACAGCGCTACGGTTGTCCGTCTGCGCGAGGCATCCATCGGCTATACGCTGCCTATTCCGGAAGGTTTCTTCAAGTCCATCAAGGTATCTGCGGTGGGCCGTAACCTGATGTATTTCTCGAAGAAGGCGCCGTTCGATCCTGAGCTGACCTTGTCGACCGGCAATGGTCTGTCGGGTGTGGATGTGTTCAATCAGCCGGCTACGCGGAATTTTGGTTTGAGTGTAAATGCAATTTTCTAATCTTTAGTCACCAATTGTCATGAAAAAATATATTTCCGTTCGTACTATGGGGTTGCTTGCTGCGGCGGCGATCGCCGGCAGCAGCTGTACGAAGAATTTTGAATCCTATAATACAAATCCGACTTCGCTGACCAACAGCCAGTCGCTGGCTATCATTTCATCTGCCTATGGTCCTTTGGCGCAGGAGATCTATCATAACTACCAGGTAGCCCAGAATCTGAGTGCGGATGGTTTTGCGGGCTATCTGATGTCCCCAACGCCGTTCAAGGCCTCTTATGACCTCAACTATGGTCTTGTCGATGGCTGGGACCGGAATGGTTTTGTCGACCAGTACAACTATATCATGGCTCCTGTATCGAAGATCGCGGCGGCGGGCGCGCGTACGTTGAAGCCTGAGCTATGGGGTGTTGCGCTGGCGCTGCAGGTGGATGCGATGGACAGGGTCACCGACAGATTTGGTCCGATACCTTACAGCAAGGCGGGGACGTCGCTGACGGCCGTACCTTACGATAGCCAGAAGGATATCTACAATCTGTTCTTCAGCCAGCTGGATACGGCTGCGGCCAATTTGAACGCCTATATCTCGGCGCACCCGGGCGATACTTCTTCCCTTGGCGCCAATGACCTGGTCTACCAGGGGCATTTGGACAAATGGCTGAAATTCGTCAATTCGCTGCGTCTGCGGCTGGCGATGCGTATCGTGAAGGCAGATGCTGTTACGGCCCAGGCGCAGGCCGAGAAGGCGATGAGCGCTGCCGGCGGTCTGATGTCTACTCCAGCCGATGACGCAAAGTTTCAGCAGTCGGGCGGCCGTAACAACGATATCTGGATCGTAGCCTTTCAGTACCAGGGCGACTGCCGTCTCAATGCGGCTATCGCCACCTATATGAGCGGTTATAGCGACCCGCGTCTGCCCAGGTATGCTTCGCCTGCGACCGATCCGGCAGTAGTTGCTGCGGCAGGCCCGGGTAAATACGTGGGTATCCGTATCGGCATCAGCATCGCTGCCAAGGCCGATTACGTCAACTACGCGGGGCCGAATACGGACCAGACCTTTACGCAGACCGCTCCGCAGACCTTGATGACGGCCGCGGAAAGCTGGTTTCTGAAGGCTGAGGCTGCGGTACGCGGTTGGAATGGTGCGGGCGACGCGAAGACCGACTACGAGACGGGTGTCAACACTTCATTCCAGCAGTGGGGGGTAGCTGCCGGGGGGTATCTTTCCGACAATACGAGCATGCAGGCTCCCTATGTGGACCCGAAGAATCCGGTGAACAATGATACGGCTTTGTCGAAGATCACTATCCAGTGGGATGCCAATGCGGGCAACGAGACGAAGCTGGAAAAGATCATCACGCAGAAATGGATCGCGATGTTCCCCGACGGACAGGAGGCCTGGGCTGACTATCGCCGTACAGGATATCCGAGACTGTTCCCTGTGGTCAACAATACCAGCGGAGGCACGATCAGCACGGACGTTCAGATCCGCCGGCTGGCTTATCCGCAGAGCGAGTATACCTCGAATGGCGCGGCTGTTCAGAGTGCGGTGCAGAGTTTGCTTGGCGGGCCCGACAATGGGGGGACCCGGCTGTGGTGGGATGTGAATAAAGGGAATTTTTAGGAGTAAGGGAGATCCAATTATAAGGGGCGGGCCGTCGTGGTCCGCCCCTTTTTTGTCAGGTCAAATAGTATTTATCGTTGCCGGCTGCTGGTCATTTTCCCGCCGACAGCATCTCTTTGACGGCTGCCTCGATCTGCTGGTCTTCGCCCGCGAGGACCCGGCTATATTCGTTGGGCACGCGGATATCAGGCTCGAGCTGGTGGTTCTCCGTGGGATGGTCCTCTCCCGCGCCATAGCTGGCGACCATCGGGATCCCAAATACAATACGGTTGTTGATCTGCGTCTCCCACCAGACGGCTGTGCCGGTGCCGGCGACGGGCATCCCGATCAGTTTGCCGATCTTCAGCTCTTTATAGGCGTAGGGGAACATAAAGGCGTCGGAGTAGTTGCCTTCGCTCATCACCACGCAGCTGGGTTTGGTCCATTTGTTCAGGGATTCGCCGCCTTTGGTGGTATGGTTTTGGGGGTGAAGGGTGAAATACAATTTCCCTCCGAGGAAGGTGACCAGGTCGTCGTGCAGCCAGCCACCGCCGTTGAAACGGGTGTCGACGATCAGGGCCGACTTATCGATATTCTTTCCGAGCACCTTGTCGAATGTGACGCGAAAGCTGGGGTCGTCCATACTCCGCACGTGCACATAGCCCACCTTGCCGCCCGAGAGGCTGTCCACCATGTGCTCCATTATGCGTGTCCATCGGTTGTATAGCAGTGTGGAGGTCTCTACCTGTGGTTTGACCGGCTTGACGTTCTCCTCGTAGCTGGCGCCGCCGCCGTGGAAGCTGATCAGTGTCAGCTGTCCTGCCTTGTGATTCAGGAGCGATGCCCAGTCGGCGCCGGCGGTGAGGGGCTGACCGTCTATTTTGTCGATCACCATTCCCGGGGCCATATGGGTTCCGTCGATATCGAAGGGACCGCCTGTGATCACTTCTTTTACGAGCAGTCCGTCGCCTCTTTTCGAAAGGTCGTATAGCAGGCCCAGCGCGGCGGTCTCGTCTCCGTTGGGGAAGTCCGGACGATAACGGCCACCCGTATGGGATGCGTTCAGCTCGCCGAGGAACTCGCTGAGCAGCACCTGGAAGTCGTAGTAGTTGTTGATGTGCGGCAGGAATTGGCGGTAGAGGGTGTGATAGTAGTCGAAGTCTACGCCCTGGAGGTGGGGATCAAAGAGCTTTTTCTTCACCTGGCGCCAGGCGTGGTCGAAGATATAGGTTCGTTCGCCCGCGCCGTCGAGCTCCATTTCCGTATTGATGTGCAGCGGCGCTATTTTTCCGTCTTCGGTCGTCACGCGGTACATATTCCCGCCCGCCAGCACGAAGAGGTATTTCCCGTCCCGGGACATATCGAGCCGGCCGGCCGCCGCGTCCAGTTTGGCTAGCTGCCGGGTTTCGTGCGTGCGGAGGGTGGCTACCCAGAGGTCGAAGCCTTTTTCATAGCTGGCAAGGTAGTAGAGCTTCTCTCCGTCTTTGGAGAGTCTGGCGCCGCTGATCATCGTGGAGGTCGAGGTAAGGCGCTGTGTACGGTCTTCCAGGTTGCGGAGGTTGATGACGGGGGGCTCGGGGTTTTTCTTCGCTGCCGAATCCTTTTTCTCCATCTCGAGCCGGAGCTCGAAGTCTTCCTTGCTCAGCTGGCTGCGGTCCCAGGCCCTTGGGTCAAAGAACATGGCGTACACGTCGGTCTGGCTGCCGCGGCTGAGGTTCTTCATCCCCTGGCGGTTGTTGAGCCAGTACATCATTTTGCCGTCGAGGCCCCACTGGGGACGTTCGTCGTCGAATCCGCTCAAGGTGAGATTTGTGCGTTTGCCTGAGCCGTCGTCCTTTATCAGCACCACCTCATGGCTGTTCCAGCCGCCGCCTTCGCCGGACTGGGCGAGCAGGTATTTGCTATCGGGGGACCAGGCATAGTACTGGTCGCCATCGCTATAGGAGTAGTTGACGCCCTCCGGGATGAGGACGGTGCTGTTGTGTGTGGCGAGATCGTAGGACTTGAGGATATTCCTTTCTTCGAGGTAGGCGATCTTCTTTCCGTCCGGGGAATAGACGCCGCCGAACTCCTCTTTTCCCGTAGCGAGGATGGGCGTGGTAGTCAGCTGCGTGGCGGCGTAGAAATAGAGCTCGTCTTTGACGGCGATGCTTATCTGCCGAATGTCCCAGGAGTCACCGGCTTCCACCGAGTACAGGAGGCTGCGGCCGTCGGGGCTGAAGTTCAGCATTCTTTCCTGGTAGGGGGTGCTGGTGATCCGGCGGGTGGTGGCGCCGTCGGCAGAAGTGACGAAGATATCGCCGCGATATATAAAGGCCACCTGCTTGCCGTCGGGGGACACGGCCATCTCTGAGACCTCTCCTTTTACGGGGATGATCGTCGTCTCGTCGCCGGAGAAGTCGGCGTCGAGGGTGATGAATAACTCTTTCGGCTGGCCGCCCTCCGTCAGCGTATAGAGGTCACCGGCATAGGTAAAGACCAGCAGGCCGTCGTTGCTGCGCGAAAGCTGGCGGACGGGGTTCTTGTCGAGGTGGGTCAGTTGCTGTGGCTGGGTGGTATTGTCCAGCGAGCTGCGGAAGAGGTTCTGATTACCGCTGCGTTCGCTCAGATAATAAAACGTCCCTCCCTTGCCCCATACCGGCTCGCGGTCCTCGCCCCTGAAATCGGAGACCTTTGTATACTCGCGGGTAGCGGTATTATAAACCCAGATATCGCGGGTGACGGCGGAGGTGTGGTGCTTGCGCCAGGGGTCTTCGTATCCCTTGCGGTCCTGGAAGATGATCCTGTCGCCTTTGTCGTTGTAGTGGGCAAATTCCATCCCGGCGCTATTGAGCAGGATGCTCGATCCGCCTTTTACCGGGACGTCGTAGAGTTTCATGAAGTTGCCGTCCGAGGGGAATCGGACGGAGGTATAGATGTCGTGGCGGTCGGTTCCGAAAACGATCGACTGGTCGTCGGGGCTAAAATCGTAAGGAATATCTTTTGACGAGTTGGTGGTGAGGCGGGTTGCTTCGCCGCCGCCTGCGGACATCACGAATACGTCGAAATTGCCGTAGCGGTCTGAGGCAAAGGCGATCTTTTTGCCGTCGTGGCTCCAGACGGGGTAGCCGTTGTAGGCGTTGTTCAGCGTGAGAGCGACGGCGGCGCCGCCCGAGGAGGACACTTTGAAGAGGTGTCCTTTGTAGCCGAAGGCGATCCATTTGCCGTCCGGGGAGACGCAGGGTTGCTGTATCCACCTGGGCTGGGACTGGGCGAAGGTATGAAGGGTTATGGCCAGCAGGCAGAGGGTCAGGAGATTTCTCATGTCGTGATAGTTTTGGCAGTCCTAATGTAGGGAAAAAAGGGGGACTTCGTTTTTTATGAGTTGGGCCGTCTCCCTGTGGCGGCGTGTTGTTGCCGTACGGCGGGTTGCACTCCGATTGAACCAACTTGAACTGCGCTTGAATCGCGCTTATGCATAGGCTTTTCGAATTTGCGGGAAAGCTAAATGAACATGAAAAGACTATTTTTCTTTTTGGGGTTGTTACCCTTTATGACAGTAATGGCGCAGCGGAAGGCGGTGCCAAAGGCGGAAGTGGTGCCGCTGAGGGCAGCCAACTGGGAGTTCAGGCAGGGGACCGTTGAATTTGCGGACAGCGCGGGCGAGCCGGCCATGAAGATCATTGGGGATGGGTTGGTGGTCCTGAAGGACACGGATTTTAGCGACGGGACGATCGAGTTTGACGATGTGCTGGGCGAAAAAGGTTTTGCGGCTTTTTATTTCCGGTGGCAGGATACCTTGGAGAACGAGAACTTCTATTTCCGGGTGCCGGTTGGAGCGGGGCATCCCTATGCCATACAGGGGGTTCAATATGCGCCGACGATCAAGGGGGTCAACTGCTGGGATCTGATGTATCACTACCAGACCGGCGCGAGATACGACGTGGGGACGCCAAGTCATGTCCGGCTCGTGATCAATGGCAGGCAGATGCGTGTATATGTCAACAGCCAGCAGTTGCCTACCCTCGAGGTGCCGAGGCTGGAGGGTAACACGACCCATGGCACGCTTGCCTTTTCCGGTAGCCGCGTCGTCTCCCATCTCGTCCTACGACCGGGCCAGACCGGGGACCTGGCGGGGGCAGAGGGGCTTGATCCTACGGCTACCGACACCAGGTATCTGCGGCGCTGGCAGGTGACCGGGGTGGACACGATGCCGGCGGGGGTCGACTTCAGCCTTTCGATGATGCCGGGGAAGGAAACCAAATGGACACCGATAATGGCGGAGCGCCGCGGGCTTGTCAATCTCACCAGGCTTTATGGCGGTAACCCGTCCAACCGTAACCAGCCCCGCCGCATCTGCTGGCTCAGGACAACGATACATGCTGATAGTGCGCGGCTTGCCAACCTGCGAATGGGGTTTGTGGACGATGTATGGATATTCCTCAATGGTGCGTGGTTGTATGCCGACAAGAATCATTATGGGGAACCTATAGCCAAGAAGCCGGCCGGGAGGCTGTCACTGGACAATGCGCAGGTTACGATGCCGCTGAGAAAGGGGGATAATGAGTTGTTGGTGGGTATCGAGTGTAATTTTTGGGGATGGGGGTTCGCGGCCAGGCTGGATGACCTGGACGGGGTTGGGTTGGAGCGGTAGGGCGGGGTGGGGTGGTTAATTCCCCTTTAACCGCCTGGCTGTCAGCAGTGACCAGGCTACGCGGAAGGCGATCAGGCTCTGGGCGGGGCCGCCGTCAGAGACAAATATGTGTTCATATCTCAGTCCGAAATTGAGCGGGACGGAGGAAGACGGGATGATATAGCCGGCACCCAGGCCTGCCGCGGGGCCGCTGGCCTTGATGTCTTTTTCCGTCCCGTCACGATTGTAGAGGGGGGCGCCGTTGGCGTCTGTCTGCTGGATATCGGTGGAGCCGATGGTGTAGCCGGCGAGGGGTTCGATATAGAAGCCCGTCCCATTCGGGCCGAAGGCATGTCGGTAGCTCACCAGCAGGGGGAGGAAGAGCAGGTGTGCATTGGAGGAGGGCGCGTTGAACGCATAGAGGCCGGCCTCAAGGCCAATGTCATCGGTCTTGCTGACCGGGATGGCCCCGTGGATGAATCCTCCAAAGCCGGTCGAGGACAATCCTTTTGTTGTGAGATGGGCTACTTCGATCTGCGCCTGTAGTGTGGCGCTAAAACAAATGGAGAATGCGAACAGGAATAAGATCTTGCGGACAGGCATGATTGACAGATATTGGATTTGGAGGAAAATTAGCAATTGTTTATTTGCTAAAGAAAAATATCGATATTTTTATTATTGTATATCAAAATATACTATATGAAAAAATTTTCGTGTATGACGGCGCTGGCGGGTTTGGTCGCCGCGGCTCCAAAGAACGATGGCTGGATATCCCTGTTCGACGGTAAGACATTGAATGGCTGGAAAGTAGGCGCCAATGCGGGTACCTTTTCTGTACAGGACGGGGCGATCGTGGCGCACGGCGAGACCGCGCATCTTTTTTATGATGGACCGGTAAAGGATCACAATTTCAAGGACTTCGAATTCAAGGCGGACGTGATGACCGAGCCCGGCTCCAATTCGGGTATCTATATTCATACGCAGTATCAGGAGAGTGGCTGGCCGGCCAAGGGTTATGAGGTGCAGGTGAACAATTCGCATACGGACTGGCGCAGGACGGGCAGCCTGTATGCCGTCGAGGACGTGAAGGAAGTATATGTAAAGGACAATGTATGGTTTACCGAGTATGTGAGCGTGAAGGGGAAACATATTGTCATCAAGATCAACGACAAGACGGTCGTCGACTATACCGAGCCCGAAAATGTACAGCGGCCGAAGGATATGGCGGGACGCGTGCTGTCCAGCGGGACTTTTGCGCTGCAGGGGCATGATCCGCACAGCAAGGTGCATTTTAAGAATATTATGGTGAGGCCGCTATAACCGACAGCTGCCGGCGCCAACTTCCTCCGGTCAGTTGTGGGGCGCGAGATAGACCAGGTTATTATTGAAATCCTTCTCCAGGCGGCGTGCTTTGGGGATCAGCACTTCTTCTTCGATATGGGCGTGGACGCGGAGGTCCTGTTCGAATACCTGCAGCTGTGTCAGCAGGATGCGGTATAGGGACTCGTTGTCTTTGGGCGGTTCGTAGAGGCGAATGGTCTGGCGGATGTCTTTGAGCTCGTCCTCTGTATCGTGGTGTTCGCTAAGGAAACAGTCGATCGAATAGTCGCGGCGCGCGATCAGGAAACGGGAGAAGTCGGACGGGCTGGCTTCGGCCCCACGAAGCAGCTGGATATAGGGAAGGAGGCGGGCTTCTTCGGCCCGGATGTGCTCGGACAGGTCCTGGACGTAGCGGCGGAAGAAGTTCTGCAATGCGATGAGGATAGGATGGCCGGACTCGTAGTGACCAGACAGCAGGAGAATGCTTTGTTCGATCTCGGGGAGCTTTTTATCCAGGTAATAGACATGGGTTCGCTGGATATAGTCCACGATCATACCGAGGGGAAAGGAGTCAAATTCCCGGGCGTTGAATAGCTTTTCTTCGAATACGCGCAGCAGGGCGGCAATGAACTCGGTCTGCTCTCCATCAGTCGCCTGCTGGGTCTTGTAGCGTTGCATTACCTGGGGATAATAATCGCTGTTTTCGGGCATAGCCTTCCTACGTTTAAAACTAGACACCAAATTTAAGGGGAAAATCGCAAAACCGGAAGGGAAAAGGTAGGATGGGTGACCCTTCGGGGGGAGCCGTCCGGCTGGTGGGAAAAAACAGGGCTTTGCAGTAGTAAAGCCGTACCGGTCCGACGGGCATGAATGGGTCAAAGGGATATCTTTAAGGTACGTTAAAACCTATCTTATCATGAGGAAACTATCATTGCTTACCTGGGCCGTCCGAGGACGGGCAGCAGGCGATCACGTGTAACCGTGGGTCGTACAGCACCTGGGAGCTGTTTGACTGGATCACGGCGGCGGACGGCAATGTGACGCTGCGGAGTACGAACGGTCTGTTTATTTCCAGCGAGAATGGCGCCAAAGCCATGACTTGTACAAGGGCTGCGGCGCAGGGTTGGGAGGAGTTTGGGGTCAATCAATAGGCGAACGACAAGTAGTCGTGTATTCATAATAGCAATTGTCAGGGCCCGGGTCTTTACCCGGGCTATTTTGTTGTGTACAGCTGGATGAACAGGTGTTTAAATGTCCCGTGGGTCTGGAAGGGAAGGAGTAGCGCGTATTTTGGTCTCGTGTGCGGTCTAAATTTTGGTGGGTGAATCCCTTCAGCAGGGAAGGCGTCGCCTGGTGAATTTCAATTTAAAATAGTAAATTTCGGGATGACACTGCTTATAACTTTGCTGTTTGCCCCCTTTTTGTCGGCGAGCGGGCCCGCTGACTCTACCGGGAAGGACACCACCAAGTACGAAAAATTTGCCGATCTGCCGCTGAAACCGCAGCGCAGCATACAATTCACCACCACCGAGGGGACCTGGACGTCCTTGGACGTGAGCCCGGACGGGAAGACGATCGTCTTCGATATGATGGGAGATCTCTTCACCCTGCCGATAGGGGGAGGGACGGCGACGCCGCTGACAAAGGGCATCGCTTTTGACTCTCATCCCCGCTGGAGCCCCGATGGGAAAAAAGTGTTGTTCTCTTCGGACCGCAGCGGTGCGGAGAATATCTGGTGGATCGATTTGGAGAAGAAGGATACTTTCCAGGTGACGAAGGAAAAGGACCAGAACTTCCCGAGTGCCGCCTGGACGCCCGACGGTGACTATATCGTATACTCGAAAGGGAAGATGCAGGTGCAGCTGTACCTGGTGCACAGGAATGGGGGTGGCGGTGTTCAGCTGATCAGCGCCCCGCCCACTCTGAAGACCATCGACCCGACGGTGAGCGCCGACGGACGCTATATCTATTTTTCGCGGCGCACCGGTCCCTGGAGCTATAACGCCGGTCTCCCGCAATACGAGGTTGGCTGTTACGACCGGGAGAACAGCAGGCTGACCACGGTCACTTCCCGCTATGGCTCAGGCTTTACGCCCGTCCTTTCAAAGGACGGTAAATGGATGGTCTATGGGAGCCGTTTTGAGGACAAGACGGGGCTTGTCATCCGGGACCTTGCCAGTGGCGAGGAGCGCTGGCTGGCCTATCCGGTACAGCGGGACGACCAGGAGTCTATTGCGACGATGGGCGTGTTGCCGGGGATGTCATTCACTCCGGACAGCAAATTCCTGGTAGCGGCTTATGGAGGCCGGATACACAAGCTGCCGGTCGAAGGAGGAACTCCGCAGGATATTCCCTTCAGTGTGGACCTGCGGCTTGAGTTGGGGCCGCGGCTGGCCTTCAAGTATCCGGTTTCTGATACGGCCTACGGTCTGGCTACGCAGATACGCGACGCCGTGCCGTCTCCGGACGGAAAGAGGCTGGCTTTTACGGTGCTCGATCGTCTCTATGTCATGGATTATCCGAAGGGTGTGCCGAAGCGACTAACCAAAAACAGCTACACCGAGGCCCAGCCGGTCTGGAGTCCCGACGGCAAGTCGATCGTCTTTGTGACCTGGGCGCCGGAGGGCGGCCAGCTTTGGAAGATCGCCGCAGCGGGTGGCCCGGCGCAGCAGCTGAGCAGGCTGCCGGCTATGTATCAGAGTCCGGTGTTCAACAACGACGGGTCGAGGATCGTCTTTGTGCGGACACATGCACAGCGGTTCAGGAGCGCGCTGGAGGGTGGCTATGACGACGATGAGGACGAGCTCTGCTGGATGCCTTCGCCGGGGGGAGAGGTTACGGTGATAGAGCGGGCCAACGGGCGGTCTAATCCGCATTTTGTAAAGGGAGAGAATGACAGGATATATTTAAATAACGGGAATGGGGATCTTTTGTCCATTAAGTGGGATGGTAGCGACGAAAAGACGATTGCGCATGTGACGGGGATCACGACCTATGGTATCAGTATCTTGAAGAGTGGGGGGCACGATATGCTAAGCGAGGCCGCGGGTGAAGCGAGCGAGGTCAGCGCTCCTTCGCCGGCCGCGTCCATTACGATGTCGCCCAGGGGCCGGCGGGCTCTCGCGCTGATCAATAACGAGGTCTATGTCGCCGACATCCCGCGGACGGGGAAGGTTGTCAATATATCGCTGGCTGATGCGGGGACGGCACAGTTCCCG
Organism: Bacteroidota bacterium; assembly: GCA_018267585.1. Classification (GTDB taxonomy): domain Bacteria; phylum Bacteroidota; class Bacteroidia; order Chitinophagales; family Chitinophagaceae; genus Puia. The sequence goes on along the minus strand of JAFDYE010000479.1, from coordinate 4,475 downwards.
GCGAAGAAGCTCACCGAGCTGGGAGGGGAGTTCCCCTGCTGGGAAGATGGCGGCGACAGGGTACACTGGTCGCTGGGCAATGCTCATTTCGTCTACGACGTGGATGCAGCTGAGGGTTTTGACGACAGCGTGAAGACGGCGAAGAAGGAGATGGACAGGGAGAAGGCCACCCTGGACAGCGCGGCGAAGAAGGCCTGGGTGAAGAAGGATAGTGCGATGAATAAGCAGGTGGATAGCCTGAGAAAGAACTGGGCGAAGGAGAACCAGGTCAAGGTATACTATCAGCGCGACATGCCGAAGGGCGCGGTCCTGCTGAAAGGCGCGCGGATCATTACGATGGAAGGCGATCAGGTCATTGAGGATGGGGACGTCCTTGTGGAGAACAACCGGATCAAGGCCATCGGCGCCTCGGGCAGCCTGTCTGTGCCGGCAGGGGCAAAAGTTATCGACGTGGCGGGCAAGACCATTGTACCCGGATTTGTCGACACCCACGCCCATATGTGGCCGCAGTGGGGCATTCACAAGAACCAGGTCTGGAAGTACGTGATCAACCTGGCGTATGGTGTCACGACCACGCGTGATCCGCAGACGGGGACGACCGACGTGCTGACCTATGCAGACGAGGTCGACGCGGGCAGTGTACTCGGGCCGCGCATTTATTCTACGGGTCCCGGAGTGGGTTTCTGGGATTATAACGTCAAAGATTCGGCGCAAGCCGAGAGCATTCTCCGGCAGTACAGCAAATACTACAATACCCATTATATCAAGATGTACCTGACGGGCAACAGGCAGCAGCGCCAATGGATCATCATGGCGGCGCGCAGCCAGCAGCTGATGCCTACCACCGAAGGCGGGTTGAACACCAAATTGAATATCACCAACCTGCTGGACGGCTATCCCGGACATGAGCATGCCATTCCGATCTACCCCTTGTACAACGATCTCGTAAAGGCGATCGCCGTCTCGAAGATGTGCGTGACGCCAACGCTTATCGTCTCTTACGGCGGTCCTTTCGCCGAGAACTATTTCTGGGAAACCGAGAATCCTTATCACGATGCAAAGGTTCAGCATTTCATGCCCTATGAAGAGCTGGCCGGTAAGACGCGGCGTGACAAGGCGGGCTGGTTCATGCCCGAAGAGCAGGTATTTCCGAAGCACGCCCGGTCGATGAAGTCGCTGGTGGAACAGGGCGGTCTCGCCGGCATCGGCAGTCATGGTGAGTTCAATGGCCTTGGCTATCACTGGGAGATGTGGGCGATGGGTTCGGGTGGGATGAAACCCTTCGACGTGCTGCGGGTGGCTACTATTCTGGGTGCTACGGGGCTCGGCCTGGACGGGGATTTGGGCAGCCTGAAGGTGGGGAAACTGGCCGACCTGGTCGTCCTGGATGCCAACCCGCTGGAGAATATCCGCAATACCAATACCATAAGATATGTGATGAAGAACGGGCGGCTGTTCGATGGCAATACGTGTAATGAGGTATATCCGGCTGCGCGTACCCTGGATATGAGCGAATGGAAATATGACAAACCAGTGAACACAACCGGTTTGAAGGAGTAGCCATTGAGGTACGCAATTGTCATCACGTTATTTCTCCTGTGGCATTCGGTTGGTGCGCAGACCTGTCAGGGAGGGCTCGGGGACCCCATCGTCAATATTAGTTTTGGCAGCGGTTCGGGGCTGGGGCCTCCATTGGCCAGTGGTATCACCAATTTGCAATACGTCAGTTATCCCTGTCCCCATGACGGGGAGTATACGATCATCAACGAGACCAGCAATTGTTTTAGCGGAACGTGGCTGGTCGGTTTGCATGACCATACGGGTGACCCGAACGGCTATTTCATGCTGATCAACGCCTCGTATAATCCGAGCGATTTTTATGTCCAGACCATCGGGGGGCTTTGCGGAGGAACGACCTATCAGTTTGCGGCCTGGATGATGAATGTGGGTGTGATAAACGACCAGATACGCCCCAATGTCACCTTCCGGGTCGAAAAGACAGACGGGACGGTGCTTCAGAGCGTTAATACCGGCGATATCCCGCTGGCTTCGTCGAATTCCTGGACGCAATATGCTTTCTACTTTGATACGCCGCCGGGTGTCTCGTCGGTGGTCTTGCGTATGGTCAACAATGCGCCGGGTGGAAATGGGAATGACCTTGCCCTGGATGATATTACCTTCAGGGCGACGGGCCCTTCTGTGAAGGCTACTGTCGCCGGCTATACGGGGAATGCTGTGACTGTCTGTGACGGAAGCATGGCGGTGCTGCACCTGTCCTCGTCCGTGGAGAACGACTGTTATCCTTCGGCGGTCTATCAGTGGCAGCAGAGTACTGACGGAGGAGCGAGCTGGAATAATATTGCCGGGGCGGGTGCGCTTTCCCTTGACCTTCCGGCAGGTGGGCCGGGCAGTGAGCTCTACCGGATGGCGGTGTCCGATGCGGGCAATGTCGGTATAAAAACGTGTAGCGTGGCTTCGGACCCCGTCACGGTGAACATCCTCAGGCTGCCCGAGCCTTCCGTGAGCATATCTTCGACCCCGTATGTATGCGAGGGGCAGGTAGTGAATTTTGTCGCGTCGACCGTGGATGGCGGGACGGGACCACTATTTCAGTGGAAGCTGAATGGCGTGGATGTGGGTACGGGGGATTCGAGCTTTGTCCTCCAATCGCCGGTCAGTGCGGACGTAGTCAGCTGCGTGATGACGAGCAATGCGGTCTGCGCGGCTGACCCGGTGGTGGTCAGCAATCCGTTGTCCGTGCCGGTGGTGCCGGTCCCGGTGACGGGGGTGGATATGATGGTCTCTGCTGACCATATTTGTCAGGATAGTCTGGTGCTGTTTGCCGGGAGTCCGTCCAATGGGGGGAGCAGTCCTTCTTTTGACTGGCTCGTAAACGGTGTAGTGGTGGATAGTTCGGGGCCGGTGTTTGCGACGAGGCAGCTTAAGAACGGCGATGTGGTCGGGCTTGAGATGAGGGGGAGTCTCCGGTGCAGTCCGTTGGTGGTAGCGCCTCAAGAGGTGGCAATGACGGTCTGGGATCTCCCGACGATCGACTTATTCGGCGATACGGTGATCGCGGGCGGGTCTTCGCTGGTGCTTGCTCCTGTAATCGGGGGCGATATTGCCAGTTATCGCTGGAGCCCTGCCGTTGGGTTGAGCGATGCGGAGGTTGCGCATCCGGTTGCGCGTCCTTTGGGCACGACGGCATATCAGCTGGAGGTGACGACTGTCGAGGGATGTCGTGCTTCAGCCAGTACTAAGGTCGAAGTCTACTACGATGTGCAGATGCCGGGGGCGTTTACGCCCAATGGCGATGGTCACAATGACGTATTTCGTATTCCGCCCGTCGTGCCGGTGCATATAAGAAGACTGGCGGTGTTCAACAGGTATGGTGCGATGCTTTTCCTCTCACAGAATGCGGGTGTCGGATGGGATGGGACGGTCAACGGCGTCGCTCAGCCTGCGGGCGTATACGTGTGGGAGCTCGAGTATGATAATCCGGTGACGCGGCGCGTGGAAAAAAAGAAAGGTACGATCATATTAATAAGGTAGTGCGGTCTTGCGATTTTCATATTTAAATTGTAAATTCAATCAGACTCTTTTTACACTGCCTTTTACACCGTATGTTTCGGCGAATGAGCGTGGCGGAGCGACAAGGTGAGATACGTAGCAATCATCCTCTTCTTATCCCTTTGGCGGGTGGCTGATGGACAGTCCTGCCAGGGTGGGCTCGGAGACCCTATCGTCAACATTAGTTTTGGACGGGGCGCGGGACTTGGGCCTCCGTTAGCCAAGGGTATCACGAATCTGCAGTATGTCAATGATCCCTGTCCTTCGGATGGGCAGTACACGTTAGTCAGCCACACCAGCGGTTGCCACCAGAATACCTGGATAACGATCCCTCATGATCATACGGGCGATAACAGCGGCTACTTCATGCTGATCAATGCGTCTGTTACTCCCAGTGAATTTTATGTTCAGACGATTGGCGGTCTTTGCGGGGAAACTTCGTACCAGTTCGCGGCCTGGCTGATGAACGTCGGGTTTATCAGGATCCAGATACGCCCCAATGTCACTTTCCAGATCGAGAAGACCGACGGGACGATACTTCAGCGTTACAATACGGGGGATATTCCGCTGGGAAATGAGTGGAAGCAATACGCTTTTTATTTCAATACGCCGCCGGGTGTATCGACTGTAGTCATACGTATGATCAACAATGCGCCGGGTGGGCCCGGCAATGACCTGGCGCTGGACGATATCAGTTTCCGTGCGGCCGGACCGCTGGTAACCGCGGCTGTCACGGGCTATAATACCAACAATGTGTCCATTTGCGAAGGCAGCGTGCCGGTGCTGCATCTGGTCTCGGCGCTGGAGAACAATTGTTATGCGTCTGTGGCCTACCAGTGGCAGTCGAGCGTCGACAGCGGGGCGAGCTGGAAGGATATCGCCGGAGCCAATCGGCCGACGCATGA
>JAFDYE010000478.1 GCA_018267585.1 Bacteroidota bacterium | reverse complement strand
CCTTCGGGATATCGCCGGATATCTCGAGGATAAGACCGGCAAGGGAATCGCTGTCGCCTTTTACTTTATCGAATGTTTCGACCGCGATGTTCATCGCCTTACAAACGTCGTGGAGCATGGTGCGGCCCTCGAATACGAAGCTGCCGTCGTCGAGCCGCCGGTTGGTGTTGTCCTCTTCGTCAAATTCGTCGCGGATATCGCCGATGACTTCTTCGATGATGTCCTCGAGGGTGACGATGCCGCTGGTGCCTCCGAACTCGTCCACGACGACTGCAAAATGGACGCGCTTTTCCTGAAATTCCTGGAGCAGGTGCTCTATCAATTTGTGCTCGTGGACAAAATAGGGTGGACGCAGCAGCGTATGCCAGTCAAAATTATCGGATTCGTTGAGCCAGGGAATAAGGTCCTTGGTATTGATCAGGCCCGCGAGTTCGTCGAGACTGCTTTTGTAGACGGGGATTCGCGAGTAGTGCAGCTCTTCTACCCGTTGTTTGAGCTGGGCAAAGCTGAGGTCATAGGAGATGCCTGAGACGTCAAGACGTGCGCGCATGACCTGCCGGACGGTGATGCTTCCGAACTTGGCAATGCCGTTGAGGATATTCTTCTCCTCTTCGGAAGATTCGTTCTTGACGGATTGATCTATCTGGTAGCGAAGCTGTTCGCCCTTCTGTTTGCGGCCAAAGAATTTTTCCAGGCCCTCCGACCGGCTGACGGTCCAGCCGCTGACCCGGCTGAAGAGCAGGTGGACCAGTTCGATAATACCCGAGGTGTAATAGGCGAACTGGAGATTGTTCTGTGAGGCCCAGATCTTTGGCATCACCTCGCTGAACAGGATGAGGACAAAACAGACCAAAAAGACCTTGAGAAATATGAGCACCCAAAAGCCAACGGAGATCCCCATTGCGTCTATCAGGAAATTGGCGAGGATGATGATCGCGATATTGATGACGCTGCCGGCGATGAGCATGGACGCCAGCAGGGATCTGGGCTCTTCGAGAAGGGAGACGATCCGCTTCCAGGAGGCATCCTGTTTTGTCTTTAGAATATTGATATCCTTATAAGTAAGGGAGAAAAAGGCTACTTCCGAGCCCGAGACGACGAAGGAAAGGATAAGCAGGAAAAGGATGATGATCGCCAGAATTGTAGTAGCCCTCGGGTTAATGATCAGCAAGTTCCCGGGTGACATCGTGTTCTCCAGCAATCTGAATAAAGAAAACTCCAAGAATAGTGGATTTGGTTAAGCTATAAAAATAACAAATTCTTTTATATCTAACAGATTATTGGACAAGGATAGTCTCCTGGTTCCGGGAAAAAAGCAACGCTCCTCAAAATGGCAGATCTTCGGATGGCTCGCCGATGGGAGGTGTGTCAGAGTTGCCCAGACCTTCCATTCCTTCGTGGTGGATGGGGGGATGGGGTGAGCTGGTATCGGTGCGTTTGTCGAGCATGATCAGATTATCCCCGACGACTTCGGTGGCAAATTTCTTGTTCCCTTCCTTGTCTTCCCAGCTGCGGGTTCTCAGTCTTCCTTCTATATATACAAGGCTGCCCTTGTGGAGGTATTTCTGAGCCAGCTCGGCCAATCCTCTCCAGAGAACCACGGTGTGCCATTCCGTTTGTGAGATAAGCTTGCCTGCTCTGTCCTTGAAAGTTTCAGTAGTTGCCAAAGAGAACTTTGCCACCGCAATATTACCTTCCAGGAATTGTACATCCGGGTCCTTTCCTAGATTTCCAATGAGCATCACCCTATTTACGCCTCTCATACAACTAAATTTGAAAAAGTTTTTTAATTCGTCTTTCGGATTAAATTCCAATGAGCCGCACTCATCTTAAAATTAGCCTATTTTAGCCAAAAAGATAAATTTTCCCTCATTCCCCAAAGATAAAGGACTCGGACAACAAAACCGTACTCGCGACGCGTTCAAAACAAGCTTTGTGCCGGGGTTGGGTCCTGCAGCCAGGCATTGATAAATTTCGGGAATGGATAGTCGGTCAGCCGTTGCCGATCGACCAGCAGCCAGCCCTCGCGGGTCGGCAGCTTCTTCTTCAGCCGGAGGGTAACGAACTGGCCCTGGATAGTCTGATGCGAAAGTTCCTGGCGGTAAACGCGGGAGATATGCCTGATCGTGAGTGTATTCGATTTGACTCCGAAGGTTTGTCCGGCGAAATCGGATCGGACCAGCAGGTCTCCGTATACGGGCTGGTCGGTTTCCCAAAGGATGAACTCGTACAATCCCTCCCAGATATCTTTTCCGGTACGTTGCCTTATATATAGCTGATCGTCTGCCGTCTCTGCTATAAAATAATAGAACCACCGGGTACGCTTGCGTATCGCCTTTTCTTTTACGGGCAGTTCTGAGGTCAGCCCTTTCAGCCAGGCCTGGCAGGTGCTGCGTTGTACACAGTCCGTGCACTGCGGGTTGCGGGGCAGGCAGACTGTTGCGCCGAAATCCATAATGGCCTGGTTGTAAATATCCGGCTGTTCCCGGTCCAGGAGGCCGTCTGCCAGTTTTGCGAATAATTTCTTTCCCGCGGTGCTGTCTATCGGCGTCCGCTCTCCGAAATAGCGGGAGAGTACGCGAGTGACATTACCGTCTACGACTGCATGGGGAAGACGAAATGCGAATGATGAGATGGCCGATGCCGTATACGGACCGATGCCTTTCAGGCCGAGTATCTCGTGGTAGGTAGAAGGAAATTCTCCTTTATATTCTGTATCAATCTTTTTAGCGGTGGCGATCAGATTTCTGCACCTGCTGTAGTAGCCGAGGCCTTCCCATAATTTGAATACCTGCTGTTCGGGAGCGTTTGCGAGATCATGAATGGTTGGAAAAGCAGTGATGAATTTTTCGTAGTAAGACCATCCCTGATCCACACGGGTTTGTTGGAGTATTATTTCACTGAGCCAGATCCGGTAGGGATCCTTTTCCCCTTTCCAGGGCATTGTCCGACTATTTTTACCATTATGCCAATTTAATAATTGGACGGTAAAATCGTCTTTTTTTGGTGCCATTTTTGTTAAAATAAATTCACAATCAATATTTTATGGAATTCTTGCACAAGTAAATCAAAACCAGTAATTTGTCTTTTTAAAAACTTATTTGCCGGCAATGAGTTGTGAATTAAATTTTTCTTTATATATTTAAAATCAGAAACTTATAAAACTTAATCCCCATGAGAAAGGCAGACCTTGTTAACCAAATATCGGAAAAAACAGGTATACCTAAAGTCGACGTCCTGGTGACGTTGGAAACCATGTTCAAGGAAGTGAAAGAAACTCTTTCGCAAGGTGAAAATATTTATATCCGCGGATTCGGGAGCTTTATCACCAAGAAGAGGGCTGCCAAGATCGGCCGCAATATAAAGAAGAATGTGGCTGTACACATCCCGGAACATTTCATTCCTGCATTCAAACCTGCAAAGGAATTTGTTGCTGAAGTAAAAAAATTGCAGTCTGTAAAGGAAGATCAGCCAAACCCGGATGAAGAGATGTAACTTGCGGTCTCGAGGTTATTAACATGAAGAGACAGCAATATCTGGTAGCTGGCACCGGGGTGCTATTACTACTCGTTCTGTATTTTTTTGGACACACTGTTCCTCCGCAACACAAGCCCGAGGCCGCCGCGGGTGGCGCTCCTGGGGCTTCCCCTGTTAAATCCATTGGTTTACAGGAAATTCTACAGGCATCTCAGGCTCGTTTGACTCCCGCCCAACTATCTTATGTAAACAGACTGCAGGCATCCGTCGTACGGGGTGATGTGAAAGCGCAGCAGATAAATGCCGACCGGCAGCTGGCGGCTTTCTGGAAGGATTCGGTCCAGGATGGGTACTTATTATATGCCCATTATACTGGTGAGACGGCCAAGTTGGAAAATTCTGAAAAAAGTCTCACCTTTGCTGCCCAATTATTCTTACAAGGACTGCGTGGACAGGACAATCCGGCGTTGAAGGGTTGGATGGCCACCAGTGCTAAAGAGTTGTTTGAAAAGGCGTTGCAACTGAATCCGGAAAATGATTCGACGAAGGTGGGGCTTGGG
>JAFDYE010000477.1 GCA_018267585.1 Bacteroidota bacterium | reverse complement strand
GTCCCACTTCCGCGATTCCCAGAGCTGCTGCAACGGCAGCTCCAGCTGCTGTATCAGCCTCCTGCCCTTATGCTGATTACGGTAAAAGGACAGCTCGCCATCATGACTTGTGGTCACCCAGTATTTGAAACGGGAATAGTTGTCGCTGATGATCTTCTGGACGGCGGGATGCCGCATCGTATCCGCAGAAGCAATAAAAAAGACCTCTGACCTTTTCGGAGCGGGGCCGCTATCGAAGAACTGCGCCAGACCCCCCGCGGGGTGCAACGCCCCGTCTACCAGCTGAATGCTTTGAATAACTTCTTCCACAGTGCCTGTCTGCACAGGATAAAAGGCACTCCCTACCGCGTATGCTTTACATGGGATATCTGTCCGGGGATGCCTGGATACAGCCAGCAGGATAGCATAGGCCAGTATCTTAGGCGTACCCCAGGACTTCAGCGATATGTCGATCAGGACGATCCGCTCCATCGGGTCCGCACCCGGCGGCATCTCCCGGTGCAGGTATAGCGATTCATTATTCGCCAGCCGGGACAGGAACAGCCAGTCGTCCGTCGCAAACTCCGATATCAGCAGCTTGTCCAGGTCTCCTTTATTGGAGAGGTCCGAGAACCCGCCCAGCGGCTGAGCGGTCGGCAGGCTGTGATGGATGGGAATATTCATTCCCGACCATAGCGACCTGATCAGCACGCCTACCGGGAACGTGGCCGGGTTGTTGGTCAGCGCTTCTACAAAGTCCCCGGGCGCCGGCCGCGGTTTATCATCTTTTTCCTCCAGTATCGGCTCTTCGATTTCCGGTATGCCGGCGAGCTTTTCGATAAGGGTCTGCTTGTCAGGGAATTTATGCAGCAACTTAGCAATGCAGCGAAAATCCGTGTATACGATCGTGGGCGACAGCTCGCCATGTTCAAACAGACTCTTGATCCCTTCACTATTATTCTTCAGCCGCTGTCCCGCCTCTTCCATCAGTTGCCGCGAAGATCCCGCTGCCAGCATATCGCTGCAGTCGGCGAACAACAGCTGAAATAGCTGGATACGGCGGTTTCCAACCGTATACTCGCCGGGCAGGAGCGCCAGCATTTTAAGGAATCGAAACGCCTGGCCGATACCATCGATCTCTACTTCGTTGACGCGGATATGGCCAACCTGCATCTTCTTCTCAACCTCGCTTATCTGGTAAGCCGCCGAATGATTCGTTGCAAGGATCACCAGCAACAGCGCCCCCAACGGCGGGAGTCCCTGGTCCGCCAGATATTCCAGCACCTGCACAACGAATTGGCTGTACGCTATCGTACCTCCTCCATTGACGGCAATAACCTCTCCTTCCTCCTCCAGGGTCCAGAAATAATCCTTATATGCCGTAAAGTAATTCATCAGATATTTATCCTGCTCAACCTGAAGGAGCTGATCGACAACGGCCGGCACACCTGCTTTTGCACGGCAACATAACCCCCATCCTCATCCCACAGCAACCAACACTCCGTAGGCAGCTCCTTTTCAAGCGTCGGAGCCAGCGCACTCCATTCAAAGTCCAGGCCCGCCGGCAGCAGATGGCTGCCCCTCTGCCAATAGCTCTTTCCCGGCAGCGGCAGCAATGGACTGCCCAGCACCAGCGCCTGATCGTCGACGATCACCCAAAGCAGCGGCTCGAGGCGTACCGCCGGCGCCGTCTGTATATAGGCTTCCAGCACCGGCATCGGCACCAGCAGAGCGACGGCCTCCTCAACGTGTCCCGAATAAGCCACCAGCCGGATAGACAGCTTTTCGGGAAGGCCAAAATAGTTGTGATTGTAAAAAGGATGCTCCAGCGGCATTGCTTTCTCCAAAGTAGTCCACAACAACGTCGGGGGCAGCTTCTTCACCGGCACAGACCCTCCATAAGGAAAAAGCAGCTGCGGCTGACCTTCGTACAGGTAATAGAGCTTTTTATACGGGATGCTCCTGATCTCGGTCGACTCCAGCTGCTCTGCCGTCAGTCCCCTGACCCAGTACCCGTCCGGTGAAGCGGCGATCCTCAGCTGACCCCAGTGCCTTACCGGCCCAAGATAGTCGAGATGCGGCCTTCCGATCTCCAGCAGATAGATCACATCTTTTGAAAGATCCGCTGCCATAGGCTATCGATTTCCTGTTGAACATATAACTTTTGTTCCCTGTTCCTGATCCAGCTGCACCGCGTCTGCACATATCGCAGCTTGTCCTTGATCACATTCTGCTCTTCGAAGGATAGTCCGTCGAGCGCCCAGCGGGAAGACAAAAAGCTCACCTCCTTCATGACCTCTTCCGGATCAGGGACTTTATTGAATAAGGCCTGGGGATGAGCCGGCCCCGTCTCCTCCTTCTCGATGACGGCGTCGATGATACCCGTCAATATCTCCACCTGCTCTTCGGTGTCCCAGATATATTTCAGCACCCAGAGATCGGAGAGTATAGCCCCGGTCCTTCCACAGACCAGCGCGCTGGCCGCAATGATATTCTGCAGCTTTACCGCACGGCGGTCGGAAACCTTGATGCCCGTGCTGCGAAGGCTGTGGACGATATCGATATAGGTAGGACGGATGGTCGACAGGTCTATCTCCCGGCAGGCGGCCTGCAAGGCAACGACCTCCCCGGAGGATATGGACGGACGCTCGTCCCGCCCGCCCGATTCCATCCGCCAGCCCGCCAACAGGACTTCCTCCAGTCTGTCCGGATCGACATAGTCGCACTTCACACGGATAAGAAACCGGTCGAGCAGCGCCTGCAAGGCCTCATCTTCAGGGAGCATATTGCTCGCCCCGACGAACATCAGCGCCGGCAGCCGCCGCGTCTCCTTTCCCCTTCTGAAGATCTTCTCGTTGAGAGCCATCAGCAGGCTGTTCAGTATGGCGCTGTTCGCATTGAATATCTCATCGAAGAATACAAAAGACGCCTCCGGCATCATCCCCTCCGTATTCGTCACGAGCTCGCCTTCCTTCAGCTTGCGGATATCGAAGGGACCGAATATCTCGTTGGGCTCGGTGAAACGGGTCAGCAGGTATTCAAAGTTCTTCCCGTCTTCCAGGCAGGACGATAAAAGCCGCACGATGGCGCTCTTGGCCGTTCCGGGAGGACCCAGCAGAAAGAGGTTTTCCCTCGCCAGCAGACTGATGCCCAGCAGGTCGACGATCTCGTCCTTGCCTACAAAAGCATGCTTGACGTAGTGCAGGACCTTATTGAGTTTCTCTATCTGATTCATCATATTGCTGTAATTCTTTCCAAAAAAAACCGGTATGGTCACCCAGCGCCGCGCGTACATCCGACCGGAGGACAGGGCTGTTCGCCAGTACAGCTACGCGCCTGGCAATGACCCGGTCGACATACATCCTCCGAAGACAGTCATTGGCCACCACAGGCGCCCACTCGAATACCTCCTCACCTTTGAAATAGCCGATCCCCGAGTAGTGCCAGGTCTTCAAAATATCTTCCAGCATCGGCGCCAGCACATCATCCGGATTGATCTCCCTGGCCTTGGCGACGACGTCGGGCAGACAACGCAGACAAAGATCCGCCGACAGGATAGCCGCCGCATCGATCGCCGCGGGATAGTCCGCCAGCAGCTGCCCAAGGTCCTTATTGCTCTGATCCCTGGACAACAACAGCTGAGCAGCAGTGACAACGATCTTTGCCCCCCAGATCGCCGCCTCCTGCTCAAAGGGCGGAGGACTGCCGGGGTAGCCGACGATCTCCTTCTTATGTTCTTCGCGCAGGAAATCTCCCAATGCCTCTTCTTCGGTCCTTGTGGTAGATATGAACCGGTCATAGATCAGCATCTCCTCCTGTTCCCTTAAGTGACGGACAATCTGAAGGAAATGGTTATTGCTTGCGGGGGTCATAAGTCAATTCAAATATACAAAAACCCCAGATGCTTCCTTCTAAGAGAAGATCCGCAATTTGATCCGCCTGCAGCTCGAAGATTCCGCCGCCGCAGTACCGATCGACACCCGTTCCGAAGAAGTGGCGATCGATCCCGAAAACCCGCCCCCGGTATCGGGCACCCGCTCGCAGTAGCAGATTTATAAGTACCTTTCGGCCCTGCGTGCCAGTTAGTAGCTATACCTTGGCCAGGTGATGAGTAAATCCCCAGGCTACCAGCCTCTCATAAGCAACCCACACCTCGTCCGGGATCTCCATGGGGATCTGGAACCCCTTCTCCGGGTATATCCGGATACGCTGCAGATCACCCACCATGCTGTTGATCACCCGCTCC
>JAFDYE010000476.1 GCA_018267585.1 Bacteroidota bacterium | reverse complement strand
GTAAAAAATAATTTTTCGCCGCAACTCGGACTAAATTTCTACCCTAACCTGTTCTCTAGCCCTTCGGGTTCAAGGCCTGCCGGATTCTGTCGGCAAGGTCCCGGAGATGGTATTTGCTCAGCCTGTCCGCCGTCAGCGGTATCGCAGCCAGCAGCTGACTCCGGAGACCGGTCAACTCCGCCTTCGCAATGGACGGCAGATCCGTATTCTTCGTATTGGGCCCGAAAAGGATCAAAAGACCCGCATTCCCCGTAGCAGGAGGCGCAGCAGGGCTGATAATGGAGATCAGCGACTCCACATAGGTCTTCTGCAGATTGCGGCGGTAGACATCTATCGCCTTGTGCGTCGCCAGCTCTTTCCAGACACCCTTGCGCGTATCATCAAGCAGCTCATCCACCGTATAAGCCCTGGCAGCCCCATACCGGTTGGTCGACTGCAGCAGAATGTTGAGCCTCGACGACGACAACAGACTACCCAGCACACCCGTCTGAACCGACCCGACCGGATCGCCGGACGCCGGACTGCTGATCTTGTTCAGAATATCGTTGTCCAACAGCCAGCGCGGCGTCTCAAAAAGCTGCGCGTTCAAAAAGGCAACCGCCTCCCGCTGACGCGCCTTCGGACATGGCTCATATACATCCCCGGGCTCCTCCACGCTGCGGAAGGTCTCGCAAACCCCACCCACATTCCTCAGCACATGCCCCATATACCGGCTGAACTGCGCCACCACCTGCTTGTACATGTCGGAGAGATTCTCGTATTTATCACCCTCTTCCTTCGTCCACGCGTCTAAGTTGGGCACGATACGCTGTAGATTCTTGATGCCATATTCCCCCGCCTTCATGCTGTTATCCCCCAGATCCTCCATCTGCGCACGCGGATCGCCGTTGAAACCTTCTCCGCCAAACCAGAGCCTCGGATTGGACTTGAGACTGTCGATGATCCACTTGTTGACGATCCTCGCATCCTCCTTCGGCGTCCTCCCCCCCGAATACGAATACCCCCACCGGATCGCCCAACGGTCATATTCGCCGACACGCGGGAAAAGATCGGCCTCGGGGATACTGTCCTGCGGCTGCGCCACATAGTTGAACCGCGCATAGTCCATGATGGAAGGCGTATGACCGTGCACGTCCAGCCAGGCCTTGTCCCGCAGCTTCTCCACAGGCACAGTGCTGCTGCTGCCCATATTATGCCGCAACCCCAACGTATGCCCCACCTCGTGAGAAGACACGAACCGGATCAGCTGTCCCATCAGGCTGTCATCCATATGCATCTTCCTCGCCTTCGGATCGACCGCCGCCGTCTGCACCATATACCAGTCATGCAATATCTCCATCACGTTGTGATACCAGCCGATATGACTCTCGATGATCTCCCCGCTCCGCGGATCATGCACGTTCGGACCATAGGCATTCTCGATATCGGAAGCAAAATAACGCAGCACGGAATAGCGTGCGTCCTCAAGACTCATCGTACTGTCATCATCCGGCCACTCCCGCGCCTCGATCGCGTGCTTGAAACCAGCCTTCTCAAAGGTCTGCTGCCAGTCATTGACACCCTGTATAAGATAGGGCACCCACTGCCGGGGCGTCGCCGGATCGATATAGTACACAATGGGCTTCTTCGGCTCCACCAGCTCGCCCCTCTCCCACTTCTGCCGGTCCTCCGGCCTGGGCTCCAGCCGCCACCGGACGATGAACTCCTGGTTGTCGATCTTCTGCTGATCGTCACTGTAGACGGTATAGTCCTCGGCAAAATAGCCTACCCGCTTGTCGAACAAACGCTTGGGCATCGGCGTCGCCGGCAGAAGGATCAGCGACGTATTCAGCTCCAGCGTAATAGCCCCCGCGGCATCCGTCGGAGACGCGATGGAAATGCCAAATGGCGAAGGCGCCCCACCCCCGGTAGAAAAGGTCTTCACGCTCCGTATCTCCGTATTGATAGGAAAAGTATTGATATGCTCGATATACGACCTGTCGGCTGCAAGACCCCCCAGCTTCATCCTCGACTTTATCGCCGGAGGAATGCTGACGATCAGGTTGTCACCCTTGAAATAGTCCGTCACATCGATAACAACGCTGGAAGAATCCTTCCCATACGTCTTGATCTCAAAAGCCGCAGCGATCGGATTCACATTGGAATTGCGCACAGCCTTATAGATCTTGTTGGAAGAATCCGCCATGCTGACAAGAGTAACAACCCGCAGAAATAGGATATTGGACGGCCCCTTCTCCCACTGCAGGGTCTGCTGATTGGCCAGCTCTCCGCCATAAACACCATTCCCCGCCGTCTTGCCAAATCTGGTGATGGCCATGAACTCCCGCTGCAGCATGGAATCCGGTATCTCGAAATACCATTTGTCGTCGACCTTGTGTACCGTGAACAGCCCCTTGTGCGTCACAGCCTTGTCCGTTATGACGTCTTTGTAAGGCTTCGTCCCCGACTTGGGTAAGGAAAATGACGGAAAGCCCGGAGGTTTTGGTTTGGAGCTGTCCGTCTGTACCGGACTTGCTGGCTTTTTTTGTGCATACGCGAGCGAGGTCATTATCACCCCCGCCGCCACAACGAACAGGAATTTCTTCATCCCGTGAAACTATCATTTTTTCCCTAATCATATACCTTTCAGACGCTGTTTTCCGTTTTTACTGGACTTTTGTCCAGTAGACATTAGCCCTGTTATGGCAAAAATTATATTTTTTGTTAATTTTTTGCCCATAATAT
>JAFDYE010000475.1 GCA_018267585.1 Bacteroidota bacterium | reverse complement strand
TGGGTCTCCTGATCGTCGCGATGGTCTGTATTCCCCCGATACTAAAGGCTTTTGTCGTCCTGCCCTGGTGGACGGGAAAGCTTTTTTTCTTCCCCTTCTTCCTGGTCGTCCCCGGGATCCTCGTTCAATGGTTCGTCGGCAGGATGCTCAACCGCTGGCTGATCCCGGGTGGCGCCGCGTCTGCGTCGGCCTATTGGTGGGTGGGCGGATGGACCCTGCTTACCATGACCGTATGGCTGCTGACCCGCAGGCGGCTGCGGACATTGATCAGCGACGAAGAGCTACCCTTATAGCACCAGCACCTCTCCCCTCCCGTCCCGGTGGGCACTCCCGATGACCGATCCGGCACCCTTCGCATAAAATTTGACCCGCAGGCCGCTGCGCCAGGGTTGTGCCGCTTCGAGCGCGGCGATACATTCGGTAAAGGAGAACTGTTCCCCCTGACAGAGTATAAGCTCTTTCGCCTTGTCAGGCGTTTCGACAAGGATCCGGTTCCTGAAAAAGGTCGCCGAGTTTTTCAAAATTTCGATCGTCGCAGGGTCCCCGGTCAGACAGGTCGTTAGGGGCGCCGGCTCCCCTTCCGCATCTTCTCCGCCATTTCCGCGGACCGCGAGCGCGACTGCCCGCACACCGGCCCTCAGCCAGATGGCCGCATCCATCCCCGTGTTGAACACTGAGGACAATCCGTGTTTAAAGTGTTTCCGTCTGAACTGGCTCATCGCTTTGTAGAATAGTTTCACATACATCGGGCCCTTCCTGGTGCTCTCCCCCTTGAAATGGATGATGGTAGTCGTGGCCAGATAGTAATTGACATAACCGGCCTTTTCGATCCGATAGCTCAGGTCAATGTCCTCGGCGTACATAAAGAACCGCTCGTCGAAGCCACCCGTCTTTTCCAGGATCTCGCGCGCTACCCAGAAACAGGCGCCGGACAATATGGGCGCGGGATGCGTTGCCGCGGGGGAAAGATGGCCGAGATAGTAGGTCGAGAATAGCCGGCTTTTGGGGAATACCGCGGTCAGACCCGAGAGCTTGCAGAATGCCACCCAGGCCGACGGGAAGCCGCGACGCGATTCTTTTAAGAATCGGCCGCTGCCATCGATCATCCTGACCCCGACGGCGCCAACGCGGGACCGCGCCATCGATTCATAAAATTTCAAAACCTCTTTGACAAAACCCTCCGGAAGGATCGTATCCGGATTGAGAAAAAGAATGTAGTTCCCCCTGGCCTGTTTTAGCGCCTGGTTATTGGCGCGGGCAAAACCCGTATTTTCCGTATTCGCGATAAAACTGACTGCCGGAAAGAGCGGTCGCAGAAAGTCCAGCCCCCCGTCGTCAGGGTCATTATCTACGACAATTATTTCTAATTCAATGCCTTGTGCTGCCTTTTGGACACTCCGCAGGCAGAGCTCAAGGAAATAACGAACCCGATAGTTGACGATAATGACGGAGAGGATCATGATGTTCTGCGAAGTACGCCTTTTTGGAATTGCGGGCAAAATGTTGTGGGATGCCAAAAAATTGATATATTTGCATTTGTCAATCTAACAAAATGACGCTGACCTTTAAACAAATCGAGAAGATATCCAAGGCCCTCGGAGACAGCAACCGCCTCAAAATACTCCATTATATCTCCGGCAAAGGCGGATGCGGCGAGTGCAGCGGCCTCCAGGATGTGATCGAGCTGGCCCAGCCCTCCATCTCACACCACGTTAAGATCTTGCAGGAAGCGGGTCTTATCGAAGGCGAAAAAGAAGGCCGGAATTTCCGCTACACCCTGAATGGCGCTCTGCTGAACAAGTACATCGAATCGCTGCAGCAGCTGGAATCACCCCGCAGCATTGCGCGCGAAGTGCTTGGCTAGCATGAGCCCGGGAAGAGTCCCCCACAGACCCTATATTTGTGCCATGTTAAAATCCACACTTATAAAGGCGGCTGAGGCGGGCGCTGCTGTGATGCAGCATTATTTTCAGGGTTCATTTACAATCTCCAATAAAGAAGGCGTTAATAACCTGGTCACCGAGGCTGACCATGCTTCTGAGAGGGCCATATTCGAGGTCATCAAACAGGACTACCCCGACCATTTTATTCTGAGCGAAGAGGCTGGAGAGATCATAATGGATTCCAGCTTCAAGTGGATCATAGATCCGATCGACGGAACGGTAAATTTTGCACACGGTTTGCCCTTATGTTGTGTGTCCATCGCGGTCGAACAGGACGGCGAAATGATCCTGGGTGCTGTTTACAACCCCTTTATCAAGGAATTCTTCTTTGCGCAGCGGGGCTACGGCGCCACGCTGAACGACAGGAAGATAGCCGTCAGCGCCGAGACCTCGGTCATGAAGTCCTGTCTCGTGACGGGCTTCCCCTATTCCTATCTCGACCAGCCCAACGGTCCACTGGATGTGTTCTCGAGGCTGATCCGGGGCGGGGTGCCGGTGAGGCGGCTTGGCTCGGCGGCTATGGACCTCTGCTGGGTCGCCTCCGGTCGTTTTGACGGGTTTTATGAGCACAAGCTCCAGGCCTGGGATAGTGCGGCCGGCGCACTTATTGTAGAAGAAGCAGGAGGAAGAGTATCTGACTTTACCGGCGGGCGTTATTCGCCTTATCAGCCGCATATCATTGCGACGAATGGAAAGATCCATGACGAGCTGGTGGCTGTGGTCAACGATAAACATAACCAACTATGAGCGAGAACAGGACCGAAATATCGAGCCTTGGGGAGTTCGGGCTGATCGAACACCTGACGGCGAACATCGAAATAAAGAACGCTTCGACCCTTGTCGGCGTCGGTGACGACGCGGCGGTCATCGACCATTTCGGCAAGCAGACCGTCGTTACCACCGACCTGCTGATCGAAGGCGTTCATTTTGACCTGATGTATACCCCCTTGCAGCACCTGGGTTATAAGTCGGTTGTGGTGAACCTGAGCGACGTATACGCCATGAACGCCATCCCCACCCAGATCACGATGAGCATCGGCATCAGCAACCGCATAAGCCTGGAGGCGCTGGACGAATTTTATGAGGGGGTCTATGCCGCCTGCGAGGCGTATGGTGTGGACCTGGTCGGCGGTGATACGGCGTCTTCGCAAAAGGGCTTCGTCATCTCCGTCACGGCGATCGGCGAGGTGACGCCGGACAAATTCGTCAAAAGGAGCACGGCAAGAAAAGGCGACCTGGTCTGCTGCTCGGGCGATCTGGGCGCGGCCTACCTGGGGCTTATATTTCTGGAAAGGGAAAAAAAGATATTCCTCGAGAATCCGAACGTCAAGGCCGACCTCGAAAACGAGAAATATGTGATCGGCCGGCTCCTGAAGCCGGAGGCAAGGAAGGACATTATCGAATTCTTCCAGGAATCCGATATCCTCCCCACGTCAATGATGGATATCAGCGACGGGCTCAGCTCCGAGATCCTGCATATCTGCCGGCAGAGCGAGCTGGGTTGCGTCCTTTACGAAGACAAGATACCGATCGCCGAAGACACGCGGAATGCCGCCTTCAAGTTCGAGCTCGACCCCACAGCCTGTGCACTCAGCGGAGGCGAGGACTACGAGCTGCTGTTCACCATCCCGCAGCAGGAATATGACAAGCTGGTGCTCAACGAGCAGATCAGTGTCATCGGCTATATGACTGAACCCGAGAAAGGAAAAAAGATCATCACGAAAGGAGGAAATACGTTCGATATCACGGCGCAGGGATGGAATGCGTTCGCCTCCAAATGACCATGCATGAAAAAATTCGTACTGTCAACTGGTGTCATACTGTCCCTTTTTATGATGTCCTGCGGCACTTCCCGAAAGGATTTCAGACCCGACCGGAGGTACGCGCCTGAACAGCTGAAAAGGGACTACCGGGTATTCCGCGGCGTGCTGGAAGCCTGGCATCCCAGTCTCTACTGGTATACCCCGCGCGACAGCATGAACTACTATTTCGACAAGGGTTATGCCGAGCTCACCGACAGTATGACCGAAGCGCAGTTCAGGACCGTCCTGAGCTATGTGATCGCACAGGTGGACTGCGGGCATACCTCCATCCGGTACTCCAAGGCTTACAGTCACTATATTGACACGGCGAAGCTCAGACAGTTTCCCCTCATTCTCAAGTTCTGGCCCGACACCATGGTCGTCGCGGCCAATCTCAACCGGCGGGACCCGATACTGAAAAGAGGTACTCTTATCACTACCATCAACGGCCTGTCGGCCCGGCAGCTGACGGACACGCTGTTCCCATATATCGTTACGGACGGCTATAACCGCACCGGAAAATACCAGTATCTCAGCACGGGGCTTCACTTCAGCTCGTGGTACAAAGAGCTGCTCGGCTATACCGATACATTCGATATCGGATACCTCGATTCGGCGGGGGTGGTGCGCCACACGCGAATACCCGTCTACGACCCGCGGGCGGATACTGTCAGGCACAGCCTGGGGCGATCGCTGCAGCCGGGAACGGCCCAGCGGGGAAAGGGACCCGCGCAACGACTTCGTTCGCCGGGCCGTCGGGCCCGCAAACGACGCGAGCTGCTGTTCACCCGCAACCTTCAGATAGACAGTTCCAGCCATACGGCCTTTCTGACGCTCAATACATTTGAGCACGGATACCACCTCCGCGGATTCTTCCGGCATTCTTTCCGGGTCATGGCCGACCAGCAGGTGAAGAACCTGATCATCGACGTCCGGTCGAATGGTGGAGGAGACGCCTCGCTTTCGACTGTTCTGACCCGTTATCTGATCGACAGGAAGTTCAAACTGGCGGACTCCCTGTACGCCATCCGTCGGCACAGCCGGTACGACCGGTATATCAACAATGGCTTTTTGTACAGCTTCCTGACCTTTATTGCCAGCCACAGGCGGCCGGACGGCAAATATCATTTTGGCTATTTCGAGCGGCACTATTTCACCCCATACCAACGGGAACATTTCGACGGACAGGTCTATATCCTTACCGGCGGCAATTCATTTTCGGCCACCTGTCTCTTTGCCGGAGCGTTGAAGGGGCAGTCCAATGTCACCCTTGTCGGGGAGGAGACCGGCGGCGCCTATTACGGCAACACGGCCTGGATGATACCGGATGTGACGCTTCCGGAGACCAGGGTCCGGTTCAGACTCCCCCGTTTCCGGCTGGTGGTAGACAGACAAAGGGAGAAGAACGGACTGGGCATTCAGCCCGATGTCCCCGCACTGCCTTCGGCCGAGGCGATCGGAAAGGGTTTCGACTTTAAGACGGCCCGGGCAAAGGAGCTGATCCGGTCCCGGGCCGCCGCCATGCCGGTTAATTGATGAGGAAGCTTCGCACTCCCGGGTTACCGTTGATCTCATACTGCATAAAATAAATCCCGGCAGGCAGTCCCGAAAATTCGTATTTCGGGCGCGCCGTCATATCCAGGCGCAGTTGGCGTCAGACCCGTGTTGCAGCTTAACGATATTCGAAAAGTCTTTCCGGCCCTGGTTAATGCCGGCGCGGTAGTCGTCAAAAATATAGTCGTCACCGGATTCCGAGCTCTGAGAGACGAAATGCAATCTGCCGGCGGGAGCGGTTGTGCCGAGTCCGAGAAATCCGCCCGTGGTGAGCCGCATATTCCCGGTATTGTTGGTGATGAAGGGGAGGTCAAAATTGCTGATGGTCCCGATGGCTTTGGCGGCGGGGACCCGATTGCCCTTTCTTCGACGAATAGGAAAAAGCGAAGCCTGTGTTAGTAGATTCTATTTATTTTTTATATATGTGCGGTAGTTCCTTGCTATGATGGAAAAAATGTAGCGTTGATTGCGGTATGGAAAATCAAATCAGCGCTTCCGAACAGCGGATCAGATGGATGATCCGG
>JAFDYE010000474.1 GCA_018267585.1 Bacteroidota bacterium | reverse complement strand
TTGGGCTCCAAGAGCAAGCAATCCGACAGTTATCAGATACTTTCCAAGCTGGCTCAGCGAAAAGGAGACTACAAGAAGGCGTGGGATTACCAGTCCAAATGGTATGCGCTGGATACGGCGCTGACGAACAGCGAGACGTACAAGGCTGTGGCTGAGCTGGAACAGAAATACGAGGCCCGGCAGCGGGAAAATGAAAAGCTGGTCCTGCAGGCTGAGATAGCCCAGCAGAGATTTCACTCCCGGATCATGATGGTCACTGCCATCAGCCTGCTGCTTATCGCGATAGCGGCGGCGGCGGCTTTTGTGGTCAAGCGTAGGGCGAACAGGAAGCTCCAGGATACCAATGACCTTATCGTCCGGCAGAACGAAAGGCTATCGGAACTCAATTCCGAGAAGAATTCCCTTATCAGTATTGTGTCGCACGATCTCAGCACACCTTTTGCAAGCATTGGAATGTGGCAGCAGCTGTTGCAGAATGAAAAGGATAATCTCACGCCCAGCCAGAGAAAGGCGCTTGACCGCATCGGGCAGGCCACCCATTATGGCGAGAAGCTTATCAGGCACATTCTCGATGTTGAAAAGGTCCAGACCAACCAAAGCAAGATACAGCTGGAGAACCTGGATCTGCGCATCTTTACGGAAAGCGTCGTCGACGATTTTACGCCCGCGGCCGCGCAAAAGGATATCCAGCTGCATCTGGAATGTCCCAGCCGGTCGATCTTTTTCCTGAGTGACCGGCAGCTGCTGAGCCGTATGCTGGAGAACCTGCTGTCCAATGCGATCAAGTACACCACCAATGGAAAGAATGTCTGGATCAGCGTCAGCGACGAAAAAGACGCCATCAGCATTAAGGTTAGGGACGAGGGCGTTGGCATTCAGCCAGATGAGCTGCCCCATCTTTTTGCCAAATACAGCAAGATATCTTCGAAGCCAACGGCCGGCGAGGCGTCCACGGGGCTGGGGCTGGCCATTGTCAAACGGATCTGCGAAGAGTTGAATGGCCAGATATCCTGCGAGAGTCACCTTGGAAAAGGCTCTGTTTTTACCGTCATTCTGAAGAAATAACTTCCGCTTAGCATTTTTCCGGGTCCAAAACTGACCAGACTGGCATAAATTTGAAACCTTGTAGCAAAATCCCGCCCCAAACCTTTCTTACTGGAGTATTTAGCGGTAATTTTCAACTTATCAAGCACTATGACCCGATCTGTACAAGGTTTGTTTTTTTTAATTATCCTATTGGCCGGCGTTGCCGGCGGCCCGGTGCAGGCCGGTTGGGGGGAAGATCGTTGTGTGATCGAGGACACTGGCAGGAAAGCAGGGCATACGGAAATGCCGCCCGGTTCGGGTTCCTTATCCGGCAGGGTCACTGACAAGAAGGGGGCGCCTATTTCGGGGGCTACGGTCTATATCCCGGATCTAAAGCTTGGGGTCGTGGCGGATACCAACGGCTACTACCATTTCAAGGCGTTGCCTTCCGGCAAGTATCTTATCGAAGTTCATTCCATTGGCTATAAGACCTATACCA
Source organism: Bacteroidota bacterium (assembly GCA_018267585.1). Taxonomy (GTDB): domain Bacteria; phylum Bacteroidota; class Bacteroidia; order Chitinophagales; family Chitinophagaceae; genus Puia. Next base: position 1,337 of record JAFDYE010000474.1, on the reverse strand, counting down.
GGAGCGTTACGGTCAGCGGTCCGGTCAGTCTCGATCTGACGCTGAACGATTCTTATGTGGAGGAGAGCGCTGTCGTCGTAACGGGTCTGTCGAAGGCGACCCAGATAAAGCGTAACCCGGTGCCGATCGTTGCGATCTCCCACGATTATCTGGCCACAAATCTCAGCACGAATGCGATCGACGCCATTGCCCGAATTCCCGGAATCCGGGCCGTCACTACGGGGCCGAACGTTTCTAAGCCCTTTATCCGCGGGCTTGGATATAACAGGATCCTGACGCTCTATGACGGTATCCGGCAGGAGGGACAGCAGTGGGGCGATGAGCATGGGATCGAGGTAGACCAGTATGGGGTGGACCGGGTCGAAGTGATCAAGGGGCCCGCCAGCCTTTCTTTTGGATCGGATGCTCTTGCGGGCGTGGTCAATCTTATTCCTACGCAGCCTGCACCGGAGGGGAAGATGATCGGTGATCTGACACTTGACTACCAGACCAACAACAAGTACCTGGGTGGTTCGGCGATGCTTGGAGCGAGCCGCAATGGCCTTGAATGGATGGCACGGGTCTCTCACAAGCAGGCGGTGGATTATACCGACAAGATCGATGGCCGTGTATTCGGTACTGCATTCAATGAAACGGATGCCAGCGCTTCGCTTGGGCTTCATCGCAAATGGGGGTATTCCCATCTCGACTTTGTCCTTTTTGACGATCTCCAGGAAATACCCGATGGCAGCCGTGACAGCGCTACCCGGCGGTTTACCAGGCAGATCAGCGAGGCGGATACGGTCAGGGAGATCGTGTCGGACGCCGACCTCAACAGCTATAAAATGGAGAAGCTGCACCAGCATGTGCAACACTACCGGATATATTCCGGCAACAGCCTGACCCTTGGGGATGCCGGCCGGCTGCAGGTGAACCTGGGCTTTCAGCGCAGCATCCGGCGGGAGTTCAGTCATCCGGTCTTCGATGAGGTACCCGGGCTTGATCTGCAGCTGAACAGCGTCACCTATGACGTCAAGTATTTTCTGCCTGAGTTTGACAACTGGAACGTGACTGTTGGGCTCAATGGCATGTATGAAACGAATAACAGCACCGACGGGACGGAGTTTGTTATCCCCTCCTATCACCAGTTCGATATTGGTCCTTTCCTGTTGGCCAAGCGCAGCTTTGACAAGCTGGATATTGCAGGCGGCGTGCGGTTCGATTCACGGGCTTTTACTAATTTTCAGCTCTATACGAGGCCCGATCCGGTAACGGGATTTGACAAGCCGGTTGGCGGCGCTGATACTGCCGGCGCCAGTCTTCAGTTCTACAATTATAAAAAGACGTTCACGGGCGTA
>JAFDYE010000473.1 GCA_018267585.1 Bacteroidota bacterium | reverse complement strand
GGGACGCCCCGACACACCATATTCCATCATCCGCTGTTCCCCTGCATGTATCCCCACACAAAGCAACGGCTCAAGATCCACCCCCCCGAAAAGGCCGGCAAAACCCATCCGGACCAGGTCCTGCCCGTCATTCAACAGCAGCAGGCTCGTATCCCCGGAAAGCTCGCCCATAATATAAATATCGGCCCTGACGGTCCTCGCCAGATTCACCGATTCCAGCACTAAAGTTTCCTGCCTGATCTTTGTATCAGCATCTATCGACATAGCGCCAAAAATACTAAATTAGAGGAATGACTGTCCACGAAGAATACCATAAATGGCATTCCCCTACACTCCAACGGGACTTTGAAATGCTCACATTCGGGCATTCCGGCCATCCGGTCATCCTTTTTCCCACCTCCAAAGGCACCTATTACCAAAATAAAGACCAGGGACTGATCGAAACGGCCGCCTGGTTCCTCGGCAACGGAAAACTAAAGATCTACTGTCCCGACAGCATCGACGCCGCCAGCTGGTACAATAGATCCATCCCTCCTGCAGAACGCGCCCGGATGCATACCCTCTACGACCGGCTGCTGCTCGAAGAGATCGTCCCCCGCGCCCTGCAGGAGACGGGACACCAGCAGATAACCGTCGCGGGCTGCAGCTTTGGCGGATACCACGCCGCCAATTTCGCCTTCCGTCACCCCTCGCTGACCCGCAACTGTTTTTCCATGAGCGGCGTCTTCGACATCCGTTCGTTCACAGACGGCTACTATGACGACAACGTCTATTTTAATAACCCGGTGGATTTTATCCCCGACGCGACCGACCCCGCCCTCTGGAAGATGGGCATCGTACTGGGCTCCGCCGAACGGGACATCTGCCGCGGACAGAACGAGTGGATGAGCCGGATCCTGAATGGAAAGTCTATAAAGCACTGGCTCGATATCCGCCCCGACCGAGACCACGACTGGCCCCTGTGGAAAGAGATCTTCCCTCACTATTTGTCCCTGCTCCCCTAAAAAAAATTTTATGAACACTACCAAAAAGATCGGTATTCTCTTCGGCAAAGAACGCAGTTTCCCCATGGCCCTGATCGAAGCCATCAACAAAAGGAACATCCCCGGCGTCAGCGCAGAGCCCGTACGCATCGACAAGGTCGTACAGGGCGAACCCTCCGGCTATGCCGTCATCATAGACCGCATCTCCCATGACGTCCCCTTCTACCGCGCCTACCTGAAGAACGCCGCGCTCTGCGGCACTGCCGTGATCAACAATCCCTTCTGGTGGAGCGCCGACGAAAAGTTCTTCAATAACTGCCTCGCAACAAAGGTCGGCGTACCCGTACCCAAAACCGTGATCCTGCCCTCCCGCGAGCTTCCGTCCGATACCTCCGACCAGTCATTCTCCAACCTGGCCTTCCCGCTCGACTGGGAGACCATCTTCCACTATGTCGGCTTCCCGGCCTATATGAAACCCTTTGCCGGCGGCGGCTGGAAGAACGTCTACAAGCTGCACAGCGCAGAAGATTTTTACCAGAAACACGGCGAGACCGGCCAGCTGGTGATGTTATTACAGGAAGAGATCGTATTCACCGAATACTACAGGTGCTACTGCATCGGCGGACAGCACGTCCGCATCATGTCCTATGAACCCCGCAACCCGCACCACCTCCGCTATGCAGCCGACTTCAAACCCTCCGCCGACAAATTGCACCAGATGGAAGATATCGTCATCCGGATCAATGAATGGCTCGGCTACGACTTCAATACCGTAGAGCTCGCCATCCGCGACGGAATACCCTACGCCATCGATTTCTGTAATCCCGCACCGGACGCAGACAGAGCGAGCGTTGGAGACGACAACTTCAACTGGGTCGTGGATACTTCCGCCGGCTACGCCATCGAACGCTGTATCGCCCAGCGCGACGATACCGACAACCTGACCTGGGGAAAATATTTGCGTCACAGCGTCCATACCATCCGATAAAAGTCGTACATTATCCGCCGAACTGAACGGCATTCAGTTCCCATTACCAGCTATGGCAGACATTAACTACAGTACCTTTACCCTTGGCATCGAAGAAGAATATATGGTCATCGATCCCGAGACCCGTGAGCTGAAAAGCCATGAGCAGAAGATCGTCACTGAAGGGCAGAAGATGATCCGGGACAAGGTCAAGGCGGAAATGCACCAGGCCGTGGTCGAAGTGGGCACCGACATCTGCAGGGACATCAACGAAGCCTATAAAGACGTGTCTACCCTTCGCAAGACGATCGCCCAAATCGCCGACGACCTGGGATTTCACATAGGAGCAGCAGGCACCCATCCGTTCAGTCACTGGGAAAGCCAGCTCATTACGGAACACATCCGCTACAACGAGATCGTCAACGAGCTCCAGGAGGCGGCGCGGAGCAACCTGATCTTCGGCCTCCACGTCCACGTAGGCATGGAAAGTCGCGAGATGGCCAACCATATCGCCAACTCGACCCGGTACTTCCTCCCGCATATCTACGCCCTGAGCACCAATTCCCCCTTCTGGGAAGGCAGACATACGGGCTACAAATCCTACCGGACGAAGGTCTTCGACAAATTCCCGCGCACCGGCATCCCCGAATATTTTGAAAGTATCGAAGACTACGACCGGTTCATCAAGCTGCTCGTCAAGACCAACTGCATCGACAACGCGAAAAAGATCTGGTGGGACCTCCGGGTACATCCCTTCTTCAATACCGTCGAATTCCGCATCTGCGACGTCCCCATGACGGTCGATGAGACCATCTGCATAGCAGCCCTGTTCCAGGCCGTCTGCGCCAAGATCTACAAGCTCCGCACGCGGAACATGAACTATATCCAGTACTCACGAGCCCTCATCAACGAAAATAAGTGGCGGGCCAGCCGCTATGGCATCGACGGACACCTCATCGACTTCGGAAAAGAAGAAGAGGTCAATACACGCGCGCTCATCTATGAGCTGCTGGACTTCGTGGATGACGTGGTCGATCCCCTCAACAGCAGACAGGCCACCCACTTCGCCAAAAAGATACTGGAGACAGGCACAGGCGCCGACCGGCAGCTGCACGTCTACCAGGAGACCGGCAGCCTCGTAAAGGTCATGGACTATATTCACAGCCAGTTCCTGTCGGGTCTCTAGTAAGGCTTTACAGCCGTCGTATCCCCCTTCCAGACATTATTTGTGGTATCCACATCGGGATACTCATGCCTCGGATCCACGACGATCGAGACGATCCTGGAAACAGATCGGAAGGCGATCGATTTGACAGCCCCACGCTGCCATATCTCCACCGGCAGATTCAGCGTATCCGTAGCCCCATTTTCCTGCCCGATGGCCAGCACGACCGGCATGACCATCTCTTCGCGGTTCTCCAGCGTAATGATGGCACCCCTGGCCGGATCGTTCTGCACATACCGCACCTCCTTTACCGCCTGGTCCAGCCGCCAGTTGTTGAATATCCAGCCCCGCCAGAACCAGCCGAGGTCCTCACCCGCCGCATTCTCCATCGTCCGGAAGAAATCCCATGGAGTGGGATGCCGGAAGGCCCAACGCCGGATATACGTGCGGAACGCATAGTCAAAACGTTTTTCGCCAAGCACGCTGCTCCGAAGCAGGCGCAACGCTATCGCCGGCTTGTCATAGGCCGCGTTGCCCAGGGCTGCGTCCGATATGACGTCAGGCAGATTCATGACCGCCTCGCTCCGCTCTCCGAACAGGTACCTCGCCGCCTGCCAGCGATCCCCCTTGTGATAAAATTCTCCGTTGTTGAAGATTCTCGTATCGACGCCATTAATGAAGGTATTGAACCCCTCGTCCATCCAGGCATACTTCCTTTCATTCGAACCGACGATCATCGGAAACCAGTTGTGTCCGAACTCGTGATTGGTCACCTCCCATAAACCCGCGCCCCGCTCGGCCGATGAGCAAAAGACGATACCAGGATACTCCATACCCCCGACCGATCCCGCCACATTCGTAGCCACGGGGTATGTGAAGGGATACCAGTTTTTCGAATAGAGCTCGATACAACCCTTTACAAATTCAGTGCTCCTGCCCCAGGCAGCCGGCCCCGCGGCCTCCGCCGGATACACGGACTGCGCCAGGGCTTTCCGCCCGCCGGGCAGATCGATACGCGCCGCATCCCATACGAAAGCCTTCGATGCCGCCCACGCCACATCCCGGGTCTGGTTACACCTGAAATGCCAGACCAGCTGTGCCTTGCCAGGAACACGATCCTTCCCGGCAGCCACCTCCTCCGCCGTTCGGATGAAGATCCCCGCCGGACTACCCTTCGCCTTCGCCAACCGGCTCTGCTGCACAGGCGTCAGTACCTCCGTTGGATTCAGCAGCTCACCCGAACCTACGACGATCATCCCCGCAGGCGCCGTGACCGTGTAGTCGATATTGCCATAGTCGAGGTAAAATTCACCCGCGCCGAGATAGGGCAGTATATCCCAACCGCCCACGTCGTCATAGACCGCCATCCTCGGATACCACTGGGCTATCTCATAGATCCAGCCCTCCCGCGCCAGTTGACGCCCCATCCTGTCCGTACCGTATTCCGGGATACTACAACTATACGTGATACGCAGACGCACCACCCCTCCGCACGCAGCGACCGGCGCCGGCAAAAAGACCTGCAGCCGCGTGTCGCTAACCCCGAACTCCGCCCGCATCTCCTTCCCCTTTACCATTACCGTCACCGACCGTATCTGGTCGCCTTCCGTAAAATTCCTGTCGGACCAGCGTCCCGGCTGGACAGGACCGATAGCCACACCCCTCGCGTCGGCCCTGTAAATGTTCTGATCCAGCTGCAGCCATAAAAAAGAGAGCTCGTCCGGGCTGTTATTGGTATAGGTCAACAGCACCTCGCCGCTGATGGACTGCCTTGTCGTGTCCAGCAGGACGTGTATGATATAGTCTGCACGGTTGCTCCAGTATTTTGGGCCCGGTGCGCCGCTGGCGCTTCGGTAGACGGTGCTGCCCGCCGGATAAAAGAGAGGATCGAAGGCTTTGTGCTGGTCATAGCGGGATTGGGCCATGCCGCCAACGGCAACCCCGAGGAGTATTGTCAATAGATAAGGTTTCATACCCTCAATATACAATAAAAAAAGCGCCGGCTTTATGCCGGCGCTGCCAATCTATTTGAGCGGTATCTAGTGCTGCAGCGAGTCTGCAGGCACGATACCCATATCTTTTATTTCCTGTGGGCTCACCGCAGGCATCTGACCCGAGAGCAGCCTGTCGTAGATCTTCTTGCCTACCCCAAGCGCCTCTTCCTTCGTCCGGAATCCCCAGCCATGGGAGGCTATCGCCGGAACCACGTCCTGGTGTATATAGATCCGCCCGTCCCGCAGTATATCATACCCCCATCCTTTATCCGTATGGAAGGCCCGCAGCTCTACGTACACCTTATCTTTTTTCCATTCGTTGCGCCGGCGCACATTGTACACTACGACAGCCGCGATCCCCAGCAACAACAGAATAGTGATCCCCCACTTTCGAAAGAACTTCATCACGCCTGGTCTGTCTTAGTCGAACTGGTTGTAGATCTGGTCGGGGAAGAACTCCAGCAGGTCCTGGTAACCTACGCCGCCGCCCGTTGCAGAAGGAAGACCGGTCCCGATAAAACCCCGGTTCTTGATGGTAAAGCCAACCGCGTTGACGCGGGCGCCACCTTCAAAAGGAGTCTTTTCTGTCCACAGATCGGATGCAAAATCATATTCCCAGGTGTAGGTATAGGAAGTGCCATTGGCTCCGGTGGTCAGGTAACCCTTATCGCCGCTGGAAGTGCCCTTGATGACAAAGCCGGCGCCCAGTTCACGAACGATATTGATATAACCATCATCATAGGTGCTGCTGCTGGTGTTGGAAATATCCCTCAGACGGACCCAGGCAGTCGTGTCGGGCCGGCTTGGATCATACATCCAGAAGTCATAGCACATATTATTGACCGCCCAGCGGCTGCCGGGAGTCCTGCCCGTTAGCAGATAACCCTTGTTGTTATATACCCAGGTCACGGCGCCAGCGCGCGGGTTGCCGGGGAGATAGGTCAGCGCCGTCCATTTGTTGGCAGCCGGATCATATTTCCAGACGTCGCCAAAATAGTTATTGAGGTCAGTGCCGGTCAGCACATACGCAGCATTGTCGAAGTTAAAGACGGCGGCATCCTTACGGGGATAAGATTTTTTGCTGTCGTGGAGGCTGTCGACCTGCATCCAGCTGTCAGCCACCGGGTCATACTGCCAGAAATCGGCATATACCGTGAACCCGTCACTGCCGATGCCGGTACCGATATAGCCTTTGCCATTCAGCGCGAAACCGACCGCATTGCTGCGGGGCGCCCCTGCAAAATCCTGTACCTGCTTCCAGGAACCCAGCGCACTGTCATATCCGGTCGGACTGGCGGTGCTGATGGGAGAAGCGGAATATTTGTACATAGTCGTAAGGCGGGTATTCGGCGTCTGCGGATTGATGCCGGTACCGATATAAGCAGAATTGTCGATGACAAAAGAAGCGGCTGCGCCACTGGGGTTGCCCGGGAAGGTCGCACGTCCTACCCAGTTGCCGTTTTGAGTATAGTTTAAGCTAGCTTTGGTACAGCTGAAAAGGATACCGACTAACATTAATGAGAACAAAGTAATGTTGATCCGCTTCATGTTTTAGTGAAATTTTTCGCTAAAGTATTCGAAGTCGCGGTAGGAAATTCGTTAAAATGTATCTTTGCGGATATTTAATAGACAATCAGCCTTTTTTTATATACAAAAAAAGAAATACTGCTGAAAAAAAGACAGTTAGAACATCCGCAGATATTTTGTATTGGTATATAAAAACGGTCCGTTAGTCGTTTTTTTAGTACTTTTGATACATACTAACAAAATAGTAACAAGAAGGGCCCCTAATATTGCACGATATCTAAAAGAACAGCGCACCAAAAAGACGCCGGAAAGCGCCCGTCAAGACTTGGCCTTCAGACCAATAAGAAACCCAGCATGACACTAAATAAATATCCAGGCAAACAACTGCTTTTTCTTCTTTCTGTGGTTCTTTTTTTAGGGACGAGCTGTCAAAAACAGCCAAATCTCCTCTTCGGCAACACCTATACCAACGATAACAACAGTTCCAATATTGTTGTTGTAGATACCTCGACCGTTCTATTGTCGACCGTCTTCTCCGACTCTACATCGACCAACGGGACAGGCTATCTCATGGTGGGCTCCTACAATGACCCCTATCTGGGCAATATCACGTCCCGGGCCTACTGGCAGGTCGCCCCGCCAGGCAATCTGCCGGCGATAAGCCCCGTCAATGACCGGTACGACTCCATCGGCCTGATCATGTTCTTCAAAAAGAATAACCCCTGGTACGGGGATACGACCTATGTACAGAACTACGTGGTCAACCAGGTGGACTCGCTCTATCAGCTGGCGACCTATCAATACGGCTTCAACAGCAAATCTGTACTGCCCATCTCATCCACCCCCCTCGGCGAGACCGGTCCGATACAGATCTTTCCGACCCGGCGTGACACGCTTCCCTATATCAGCCAGAGCTTCGCACAGGGCGATACGCTCAAGATCCGGCTCGACGACAACCTGGGCAAACAGCTATATAATATGGTGTATAGCCTTTCCGATACCCTCAAGAACACCACCAAATGGCTCAACTGGTTCCACGGGCTCTGTCTTTCAGCCCAGTCCGTGCTCAACAAGACCAACACGACCGGCGCCATCTATGGCTTCAAGGACAGCGCCATCATGCGCATTTATTACCGGTCTGCCGGTGTCATTAGCACACAGAATTACATCGACTTTAATATCACCAACAGGAGTCTGGCTTTCAATCATTTAGACAGACAATTCGCCACCCGGCCAAACCCGGGCCCGGCGACGCCGCTAGACAAGCTCAAGCTCCCCACGGCGACCGTCCAGCCGCCCCCGGCTACCCTGTCATCGCTGACCGGCAACGCAGCTTATGTACAGTCCATCACGGGATTGAACGTAAAGCTAACCTTCCCCTATCTGCGGGCCATCGCCCTGCGGCCTGACTATATCGGGCTCCTCCGGGCAACCCTGACCATCCGCCCCGTGCCAGGCAGCATGACCACCCAGTGGCGCATCCCGCCATCGCTGGGTATATATACCACCGATCAGAACAACGAACTCGGCATACCGATACCGGCCATCGGGCTTTCAGGCGCGCAGACGGGCAACCTGTCGCTGAACTATTTCGCCCCGCTGACCACCACCTATACCTATGACGTCACCGCCTTCGTCAAGGCGCAGATCACCAACAACGCCGCCAACGCCACAGACCTGGGACTCCTGCTCAGCGTACCGTCGCCGGCCAACACCTCCGACTGGCGCAGACTGGCAATAGCAGACCAGACCTACCCGGTCAATCAGCGTGTACTCCTCAACGTATACTATATATCCCTTTTCCCCCACCAATAATAACTAATTACTTATTCGGATGAACCAACGATCAGTCCTCATATTCCTGCTTACTGTGATCTCCTTGGGGGCAATGGCACAGGGAAATTTCTCACCCTATTCCCAGATGGGCCTCGGAGACATAGAGGATGGCTTCTACAACCGTACGACGGGTCTGGGGAATACCGGCATCGCCTATCGCTCCAACCGTTTTCTGATCAATAACAACCCTGCCTCTTTCAGCGAGCTGGCCAACCAGTACTTTACCATGGAGACCGGTCTTCGGGGCACCTTCATCGACTATAAAGGCTCTCCCGTGGACATCGCCAGCACTCAAAGCGCAGACATCACCTTCCGCCGGCTGGCCATGGGCATCAAACTGACCAAACACTGGGGCAGCAGCATCGGCCTGGTCCCCTTCAGCACCTCGAATTATGAGTTCAACGTCCCCTATAACATCCAGGGCAGCGGCACTGAAATAGCGAACCACTTCTACTCGGGACACGGCAGCGTCAACAAGGTCTACTGGGGCAACTCCTACGAGTTCTTCCACCACGTCTCCATCGGCGTGGAAGCCGGCTATATCTTCGGCCAGCTCAACCAGAGAGACATCATACAGGCCGGCAACGGCGCCACACAGGTGTCAACGACCAACGATATCAACCTGCAGAACCTGTACATGACCTATGGCATCCAGACCTATGGCAATATCGGCAGACACTGGCAGTGGGGCATCGGCGGCGTCTATTCTCCGCAGACGGACCTGCTGGCCTCCTATAACAAAAGTGTGCTCGACAACGACTCCGTCAACCTGCAGAACAACGAACTCATCCAGCGGTACATGTCCCTGCCGCACAGCTATGGCGTCGGCCTCTCGCTGACCCATAACCAGAAATATACCTGGGTGGCCGACTACCGCTACCAGGACTGGAACGCCGTTCAGTCCAAGAACGTCTACCCCGGCCAGGACTATGCCATCGCCAGCAGCGAAAGAGGCAGCTTCGGCTTTGAGATATCAAAAAAGAAAGCGCTCTACAACAGCCGCGTCGAGCTCAGCTATTTTCAGTCTGGCGTCTACTACGGCAACTCCTACCTGCAGATCAACGGTCAGCAGATAAAAGACATGGGCGTCACCGCGGGCTTTGGGATCAACTCCCTCAAGACCCCCCTGGCCTACTCCATCACCTTTCAGTATGGCGTAAAAGGTACGACAAAGAACAACCTGATCCGCGAAAACTATTTCAACGTCACCTTCAACATCAACTACGGCTCGATCTGGTATACAAAAGGAAAGAAATTTGAGTAATACGTTTGACCTCCACCAACCGATGCAGGGCTTCCCGATGATGGGAATGCTGAACTGTATTGTTGTGGAGGACAACGGCAAACAGTCAGCCCTTCTCAAAGACTATATCGCCAAAACACCCAAGCTCGCCTTTTCGGGAAAATGCGAGTCGGCGGCCGAGGTCTTCCAGCTCGTCACCTCTCACCGGGCAGACATCATCTTCTGGGATATCCGCCTGCTCGACAACAAGGTCATGGTCCGACTGAAAGAGGCCGGCTACTACCCGATCGTCATCTGCATCGCCGACAAGCAGGAGCAGGAAGAAAAAGAGACCGAGATGGACGTCTTCAGCTATCTGCTCAGACCCCTCTCCTTCGAACGCTTCCTCTCCACGATGAATAAGATACGGGACTATCTCTCCACCACGATCTATATCCATCACCGCAACAACCGCTTCGTCTTCGTCAAGTCGGAATACAAGATCATCAAGGTAAGATTTGAGGATATCCTCTTCTGCGAAGGCATGAAGGACTATACGCAGATACATGTCCGGGGCCGGGCCGAACCAATACTGACACTCAACAATTTAAAATCCTTCTCCTTCAAGCTTCCACCGGAAGAGTTCATCCGCGTACACCGGTCCTTTATCGTCAGCCTCACACATATCGACTCCATCGCCCGCAACGAGATATACATCGGCAAAAAGATCATCCCCATAGGCGACAGCTTCAAAGACGACTTCTACCAGATCATCGAGTGGAACTCGTGACCATCCTTCCCCCAGCCATGCCCATCCGCGCCCGCCATCACGCTGCCTGTATCGGTTACCGGGCAGACGTACTGCCGGAAAAATCGTAACTTTGCGGCATGGAACCGCAGACCAGCGTAAGAATAGCGATCCTCGACCTCTATGAAGGAGTACCCAATCAGGGGATGCGCTGTATCCGGGAATTGATAAATACCTACGGCAAGACCCACGACCTTCATATCCGGCTCGACGAATTCGAGGTCCGGAAAGAAAAACAGATCCCCGACCTCTCCTACGATATCTATATCTCCAGCGGCGGCCCTGGCAGCCCGCTCGACAGCGAAGGCTCCGAATGGGAATCCGTCTACTTCGAATGGCTCAGCGAGGTCGAACGCTTCAACGCAACCGAGCCCGTCCGCAAACAGGTGCTCTTTATCTGCCACTCCTTCCAGCTGGTATGCCGCCACTACGCCATCGCCCACGTCACCAACCGGAAGTCCACCGCCTTCGGCGTCTTCCCGGTGCACATGCTCGAAGGGGCGCAGACAGAACCGCTGTTCGCAGGCCTCCAGGACCCTTTCTACGCCGTAGATAGCCGCAGCTACCAGGTCATCCAGCCCAACCACGAGCGACTGGAAGAAATGGGCGGCCGCATCCTGGCCATCGAAAAAGAAAGACCCCACGTCCCCCTCGAAAGAGCGATCATGGCCGTCCGCTTCAATGACTCCATGGTCGGCACACAGTTCCACCCCGAAGCCGACGCATCGGGCATGAGCATGTACCTGCAGCGTGACGACCGTAAACATACCGTCATCGCCGAACACGGCGAAGCCAAATGGCAGAGCATGATCGAACAGCTCGACGACCCCGACAAGATCCGCTGGACCTACAGCCATATCATCCCCAATTTCCTCGACAGCGCACTGATGTTGGCCCAAACCACGTAACTTTCGGTAAAACAAGCCTGCATGGTACCAGCACTGCGGACCGCGTTCAACGAATCCTTTACGAGACAGCGCTACGCCAATTTCCTGACGGACCTCGACAGCCGCTATCCCGGCGCCATCGATTTCCGGCTCGCCGAAACGCCCGTATTCGTCCCCAAAGGCCTCGCCGCACAGCTGACAGAAGCCTGCGAGTCGATCGTCGACCTCATCGTCGACCCCCGCTTTAAAGAATGGACAGAACGCTCCATCCCCCCGAATGATCGGGTCGCTAACGAGAACGACCATCCGCATTTTCTCGTTTTCGATTTCGGCATCTGCGAGGATCCGGCCCGCGGCTATGCGCCCCGCCTCATCGAAATGCAGGGCTTCGCCAGCCTCTACGGCTTCCAGCTATACTACCCCGAGACCCTGCGCCGGCACTTTCCCGTGCCCGACGGCTACAGCCAATTCCTCAACGGCTATGACCACGACAGCTATCTTACCCTTTTGAAACAGACCATCCTCGGCGCGCACGAACCGGAGAACGTCATCCTCCTCGAAATAAGACCGGACGAACAAAAGACAAGGGTTGACTTCTATTGCACCAGGGACTACCTGGGTATCCAGCCCGTTTGCCTGACCGCGCTGATACAGGAGGGCAGAAAGCTCTACTATATCCACCCGAAGACCGGTGCAAAAACCCTAATCAAACGCATCTACAACCGGCTCATCTTCGACGAGCTCAACGCCGTCGGCAATACGCTCGGACCGCACGTCGACATCCGGCAGGACCTCGACGTGGAATGGGTCGCGCACCCCAACTGGTTTTACCGGATCAGTAAATTTACCCTGCCCTTTCTCCGCAACCCCTTCGTCCCGCCCACTTTCTTCCTCAACGACCTCAAACAGCCCCCGGCAGACCTGGACAACTATGTCCTCAAGCCCCTCTTCTCCTTTTCGGGACGCGGCGTGATCATCGACGTCCAGCCTTCCGACCTCGACGTCCCCGACCCCGGCAACTGGATACTCCAGCAAAAGGTCAGATACGCCGACGCCATCCCTACCCCCGATGTCCCCGCGAAAGTTGAGATAAGGATGATGTACCTTTGGAAGGACGGCGCAAGCCGCCCCTCGCTCGCCATCAACCTCGCCCGGCTTAGTAAGGGAAAAATGATCGGCGTAAGCTATAATAAAGACCGGGAATGGGTCGGCGGAAGCGTCGCCTTTTTCGAAAAATAAGCATCGACAAATATGGATCTTCAGCTCAAAGGAAAGACAGCCCTCGTCCTGGCCGCCAGCAAGGGCCTCGGTAAAGCCTGTGCCGGTATGCTCGCCAGGGAAGGCGCCAATGTCGTCATCGGCGCCCGCAACAGGGATACACTGGAAGCCACCGCCGCAGAGATACGCGCACAGGCGATAGACGTACAGGTGCTCGCAATCCCCCTCGACGTCCAAAAACCCGAAGAAGCAGCGGCCTTTATGAATACGGCCGCACAGCAGTTCGGCGCCATCGACATTCTCGTCAACAACGCCGGCGGTCCCCCATTCGGCAAATTCGAATCCTTTGACGAGGCCGCCTGGCAGTCGGCCTTCGACCTCAACCTGCTGAGCTTCGCGCGCATGTGCCGCCTGGTGATCCCGCATATGCGCCCCACCGGCAGCGGCCGCATCATCAATATCGTCAGCCTCTCCGTAAAAACCTATCTGGCCAATTCCGTCCTCTCCACCAGCATGCGCATGGGCGTGGTCGGCATGGCAAAAATGCTGTCGAACGAACTGGCCCCGGACAATATCACCGTGAACAACGTAGCCCCCGGCCTCATCCTGACCGACAGGGTAAAAGATTCCCTGCCTCCCACACAGCCAGGCGGTCCCGGCCTCGAAGAGCTACTGGCCCGGCGCGCAAAAGATATCCCGCTCGGCCGCATCGGCAAGCCGGAAGAGCTGGCCGCGCTCGTGACCTTCCTCGCAAGCCCCCTGGCCGGATACATCACCGGTGCGACCATCCAGGTGGACGGCGGCGCAGTAAAAGCCCCTTATTGATTCCTTACCAGCCCGTGTCCCCCGACCTCGTCGTCCCTTTTCTTGGTAACGATATTGATATGGACGGCCCAGTCGGCCAGCTGATAGACCAGCTCGAGCTCGACCTTCACGTCCCTGTAACGCCAGTCGCCCGTCATCAGCTTCAGCGTGCTGGTCGTAAATGAAGATTCCTCTTTGGCGGGCTCCCAGTCCCCCTTTAAATAGATCACACTGCCGTCGACCAGGGTGAGATGACACCCCTGTAGCTTGCGGAACAGCTCGTGATAGGCTTTGGAAGCCTTGTCGAAATCCTCGCCGCTGAGCATCTTCGCCTGCCAGCTCGCCGTCGTATCATCCGCAGAATGCCATCGGGTGACGATACATTGTTCCGCCCCCGGCAGCTCCACGATGGATGCATAATTCTCGAACTCGCCCTGCGCAAGCACGAGCTCACCGGTAATATTTTTAAGATTGAACGGGAGGTCCTTCAGCACAGCGTCGATAGCGCCGTTAAAGGACAATACGCGAACACTGCTGCGCAACGTGGAATCCACCCGGGAAAGAGAGTCCGTTATTCGCAAGCTGTCCGCAGGGGTTAACTCTTTTAATACGAGGGAGTCTTCGTGGGTCAACGGAGCTTGCGAAAATGCAAAAAAAGGAGCTCCTACGGCCATCATTAGGGTCATAAAAGGTTTCATTCAAAGGATTTGCAACAAGTGTACAATCTTTACGGCTAAACTCCCACTGCGCATTATCCACTTATCCACATTTCTGGTTACCTTCGGGGAAAAACAGGCATGCAGCACCTCAGCGATATCCCCGTAAAGAATACGCTCCCGGGATTCTACGGCAGAATGGTACACGGAGATTCATCCTCCCTCGTCTTCTGGGATATAAAGCAAGGTGGCGTATCGCCCGAACACCATCACGTTCACGAACAGATCACCTATATCGTGGAAGGCCAGCTGGAAATGACCATCGGCGGAGAGAAATACCTCTTCACTCCCGGCACCGTCCACGTCATCCCGTCCAATGTCCCGCATTCGGCCATAGCTATCACAGATTGTAAGATCATCGACAGCTTCGCACCTGCCCGGGACGACTACCGGTAAACCAATATGGCACACACCCACACACACGATCATACCCACGAACACGACCACGACCATGGCTTCAGCCTCGGACACCACCACCATCCCGTGGACCTGAAAGACGTCAACCAGGCTTTCGTCATCGGCATCGCCCTCAACTTCCTCTTTGTCATCATCGAGGCCGTAGTCGGCCTTTATATCCACTCCCTTTCCCTGTTGTCGGACGCCGGCCACAACCTGGCAGACGTAGCCAGCCTGGCTATGGCGCTCATGGCCATCCGCCTGTTAAAGGTCAGACCTACGGAGAAATTTACCTACGGCTACAAGAAAACGACCATCCTCGTCGCCCTGCTCAACGCTGCCATCCTGCTGCTGTCCCTCGGGGCCATCGGCTATGAGGCGCTGCACCGGCTCATAGCTCCCGAACCGCTGCCAGGCAAGACCATCAGTATCGTGGCAGCCGTCGGCATCGCCATCAACACCATCACCGCCCTGCTGTTCCTGAAAGGAAAAGACAAAGACCTCAATATCCGCAGCGCCTTCCTCCACCTGCTGTCCGATGCCATCGTCTCCGCAGGCCTGGTCATCGGCGGGATCATCATCTTTTATACCCACCTGTACTGGATAGACGCGGTCCTCAGCCTCCTCGTAGCCATCGTCATCCTCTTCAGCACCTGGCAGCTGCTCAGAGACAGCCTGCGGCTCTCCCTCGACGCAGTCCCTGAAGGCATCGAGCTCCGGAAAATAAAAGAGCTCATAGACAGGATCAACGGAGTGAAAGACTTTCATCACATCCATATCTGGGCGCTCAGCACCACAGAGAATGCCCTGACGGCCCACCTCGTCGTCGACCACAATTGTACCATGGATGAAGTGGAGAAATTAAAACACCGCATCAAGCACGAACTGCTCCACCAGAATATCCAGCACGCCACCCTCGAAATTGAGCTGGAGAATTCCCCCTGCGACGAACCGGACTGCTAGTTCACGAAACCCCAGAAAAACCCAAACCGGATGACAAGCCCCGGCGAAGGATAGCCGGGCGCCACAAAATTATTATTGTACCAGCCAAAACCGTGCGGGCTGAACTTCATCGCATTGATATTCTCCGCCCGTATATAGGCAGTAAACCCGCGAACCCGGAAATGGAGATAGAGATTGACGTCCGGCAGCTTTTGCTTTATCGTCGAATCCTGCGTAAAGAACTGCCCGATCACCGGCGCATACCCGTCTGCCTTATACGGGCTGATATACCGCAACTCGACACCAAAGGAAGTAAAGAGATTCCGGAAGCCCAGGCTCCCGTCATACCCCAGCTGGTTCGTCGACATCAGCAGGGGCACATGTACCGGTGAATTACCGGCAGTCTGTTGCAGATAGGTCAGCGTCCGCCATTTCCAGTGCCGGTAGAGCGTGAATTGTTTCCGCAAGCTTATCTGCAACAGATTGAAAACATCCGCCTGGGCGATCCGCGAATAATTGGAAAAAAAGGCATAGTTCGTCATCAGGTAGTAGGCTCCGGTCAGGGTCAGCTGATGCTGCGGCTGATCCAGCGAAGCGAACAGATGCGTCGTATTCTCCTTTTTGATACCGTTCCTGTAGGTCGTATCCAGACGAAACGCGCTCGCCCGGTCAAAAACAAATCCCGGCGTCCGGTTGGCGTTCTCGAACCCCGCCTGGAAATACCCGACCTTCCGGGTGATCAGCCGCCTGAGAGAGATATAGGCATTATAGTCCCCCGAATTCAACCCGTTGAGATAAAGCCGGCCGTAGGCCTCGATATCCCATACCTGGTTGCGCGTCTTGTTGCGGTACTCCCCGTGCGCGAAAACGTTTTGCGTGTTGGTCCTGTGAATCGTCTTCGTCGTCTGGCTGGTCAGCGAAGAGTCAAAGGCTCCCTTCAGCAGTTCGAGCGTAGCGCCCAATTTGACGAACTGCTGCGGGTTCTTCGAGTCGGGAAATTGATAAAGGGAAAAATCGTTGGAAAAGACCTTCCACTGATCCTGCAGATAGATGCTATCCGTCACCGGCGACAGCACCCCCAGGTCGTAGTTGTTCTTGTAATAAGCAGAATCCAGCGCATAGGTCGGGTTGGTGCTGAAATCAAAATACCGGTATTTGTAGGTACTGTAGGAGATCGTATGCTCCGCTCGTACCCGGGGATAGAACAGCGGGATGACCGATGTGTCCGTAACGATCGAATCCTTCTGCCCCAGGTCATACTGCTGACGCATCATAAAGGTAGCGGTCGAATAGCGCGTACCGGTAGTGATCGGCGCAGAGAAGATATTGCCCGTAGCCTGCTGCAGGCCATTGCCCAGCTTCACGGGCAGCGTCGCCTGGTTGGCGAACTGGATCAGATCCAGGTCAGCCGCATTCTGAATGCCGCCATTCTCGGAAGCGGCCATTTTATTGGTGACCAGCACAAAGAAGTTCTGATACCGCTTATTCTTCGCCTGATACCAGGTCCCGATCCTGATATTGGAATGGTTCGTATTCTGGTTCTGGAATATTCCCGGCGCGTTGATCAGCCGGTAGTCGAACGAAAAATTGAAATTGGGCCCCCTGTTCTGCGTATGCGAAACGCTCACCAGCTGCTCGCCCCTGGCCGCCAGCATATATCCCAGCTCGGTATAGGGCCGGGTCGTATTGAAGAACCGGGTATCTTCCGCCCTGAAGGCGTAAATATCGTAGGAATGCCATCCCGGGTCCCACCCCGACTGCATCCGCGGCGAAAATACCAGGTTTCGCGCCGGCGTACCCATATTCCCCAGATTGATCCAGGTCGAAGGCCGCGGCACCTTCCTGCCAAAATCCAGAACAGAAGAATCCAGCTTCTGCAGCCGGCTGGAATCGAGATAACGATAGTTGATGGTAATGGTATCGGCTTTGCGATGCTGGAGCGTGTCGCCCTTGCCGCCTCCACCCATGCCCCCGATATTGCCAAAACGGCCGAGCGGATTCTGTGCGTCAACACGGGCACTCAGTAAGAGTAACAACAGGAATAGCAGCGCTTTTATGATTGGGCGTCCCTTCACTACTGGAAAAATTCCGGTTAAATTACTCATTATAATTACAACTCCGCAACCAGACCCTTGAAAAGAGCTGTTAATTTCGGCTCCGCAGCGGCTGCTGCCGCCAGCACCTCTTCGTGTGTAATGATATTGTCCTCTTCCCGGATGCCGAGGTCCGTGATCACACTGATAGCAAAGACAGACATACCGACATGCCGCGCCGCGATCACCTCCTGCACCGTGCTCATACCCACTGCATCCCCACCAGCAAGGTGAAGGAACTTATACTCGGCCCTGGTCTCAAAGGTGGGCCCCGTAACACCGGCATAGACGCCTTCGTGAAGAGGGATATTCAGCCGGCCCGCAATGGCCTTCGCCTTTTGGATCAGGGCCTTGCTGTATGGTTCGCTCATATCAGGGAACCGCGGCCCCAGCTGGCTTTCGTTCCTACCCAGCAAAGGATTGACGATAAAAAAGCTGATATGGTCGTGGATGATCATCAGATCGCCGACATGGAATCGGGCATTCATCCCCCCTGCCGCATTCGAGAGCAGCAGCGTCTCCACCCCGAGGAATTTCAATACCCTTATCGGAAAAACAACCTGTTGGGGGGAATAGCCTTCGTAGTAATGAAAACGTCCCGAAAGGACGGCCACCGGAACGCCGTTCAGCGTACCGAAGATCAGCTTCCCCTGGTGGCCTTCTACCGTCGACACCGGAAAATGCGGTATATCGGTATAGGCTATTTCCTTCTCCGCCACGATCTCCTGCGCAAGATTCCCCAGACCGCTGCCCAGCACGATGCCTATCCGCGGCTCGAGGGAATAAACCGCCCTGATAGAACGGACCGCTTCTTCTATCTGCTGTACAATGGATGTATTACCCATAATATGATTAGCTAACGGCTTTGTTAACCAGCGCTGCCGCCTCGCTCAGGAGAATTGCAGACTGAACCTTAAGCCCGCTCTCGGTGATCAGCTTTTTGGCTTCTTCCGCGTTGGTGCCCTGCAGACGAACAATAATGGGAACTTTGATGTCTCCGATGGAATTATAGGCGTCGATCACCCCCTGGGCTACCCGGTCGCAACGCACGATACCGCCAAAGATATTGATCAGGATCGCCTTTACTTTCGGGTCCTTCAGGATAATACGGAAACCGGCTTCTACCGTGGTAGCATTGGCAGTACCCCCTACATCCAGGAAGTTGGCAGGCTCACCACCGCTCAATTTGATCATGTCCATCGTAGCCATGGCCAGACCGGCGCCATTGACCATACAGCCTACGTTGCCGTCTAATTTGACGAAATTGAGGTTGTATTTGCCGGCCTCGACTTCAGTCGGGTCCTCCTCGCCGATATCCCGGAGGGCTTCCAGTTCCGGATGACGCATCAGGGAGTTGTCGTCCAGGTTCATCTTGCAGTCTACCGCGATGATCTTGTCGTCGCTGGTCTTGAACAGCGGGTTGATCTCCAGCATCGAGCAATCCAGGCCGACATAGGCATTATAAAGATTGGTAACGAACTTAACGCAATTTTTGAAGGCTTCGCCGCTCAGTCCAAGGTTGAAAGCGATCTTACGCGCCTGGAAAGGCTGAAGACCGCCACCGGGATGCACCCACTCCTTGAAGATCCTGTCGGGCGTGTTGTGCGCCACTTCTTCGATATCCATCCCGCCCTCCGTGCTGTACATGATGACGTTCTGCCCCTTGGCCCTGTCCAGCAGCACCGACAGATAAAATTCCTTCACCGGGTTGGCGCCGGGATAGTAGACGTCCTGCGCGATCAGAACTTTGTTGACCTTCCTTCCCGCAGGGCCGGTCTGGATCGTTACCAGCGTACCCCCTAAAATAGTTGAAGCGATCTTGCTGATCTCCTCCGCGCTCTTCCCTACTGCCACTCCCCTCTGCTCAGTTCCCACGATCTTGCCTTTTCCACGGCCGCCTGCATGTATCTGGGCCTTCACCACCGCGAAATTATTGCCGAACTGGACCTTGAGGTGCTTATATGCTTCTTCAGCGGCCCCTGCATTGTCCACGGGGATGCCTTCCTGTACGGGTACATTGTACTTTTTCAGTAGTTCTTTAGCCTGATATTCATGCAAGTTCATTGGAAGAAATTTGTGCGAATTTAGGGCAGATTACCTATATAATAAAAAAAAGACCCGGGCTTGCCCCGGGCCATCTAATATGAATATATCTTAATATCGAGTGGTTTGGAAGTTCCCTTCCTTTTTTATTATATATGTTATATCGATTCTCTCGGTACCAGGTCCGCGTGCAGCTGCACGGGCTCATTTTCCTGCACAACATCCTCGCCCGAATGTTTCAGCCTTTCGATCAGCGCCGCCATGGCTTTCTGACCTATCTCCTCGACAGGCTGACGAATGACCGAGATCGTGGGCGTATAGAGACGGAATATATCGTTGTCGTCAAAACAAAGTACGGCCAGCTGTTCGGGAACTTTAATACGCAATTTCTTAATAACTTCTATTCCCAGCACACCCAGGTAATTGGTCAGGAAGAAGACCGCATCCACCGACTCACCGGCGCCGGACAGGACAGACTCGATCTCCTGCATGGCCGCTTCCTTGCCGCTGTTATAGGGAATGACCTTTACCTGGTGCCCCTCGCTGCCGATACCGTGCTTCTTCAGTATTTCGCAGTAGCCTCGCACACGGTCCTTCATGTGCGCCATCTCTGACTCGATCGTGACAAGCGCGATCTTGCGATAGCCCTTGCTGATAAGATATTCCGTACCCCTCGAGACGCCTTCGAAATTGTCCACGAGCACCGCGGGTATCTCGTCGTGCTGCGGGAAATACCGGTCGATCAGTATGACGGGCTTGCTCTCCGCCTGCAGCTTGCGGATCTCATCCGCCAGGTTCAGCGTTGGAGTAATGATGTATCCATCCACCTGCCGCTGCGAAAGCATATTGATCAGCTCACGCGCCTTCTCTTCGTCGTTGTCGGTGCTGCAATAGACGACCTTGTAGTCGTATTTCTTTGCTTCGTCCTCGATGGTCTTGGCAAGCGTAGCAAAAAATGCGTTGGAGATATTTTCCACGATGAGGCCGATCGTTTTTGTCTTACCGGTACGAAGACCGCGCGCCAGTTGATTGGGACGATAACCCATCTCACGGGCAACGTTCTCGACCTTTTCGATCACCTCGCGGCTTATGCGCATTTTCACCGCCTTGTCATTCATTACGAAGCTGACTGTGGAGACAGAGACACCCGCTTTACGGGCGATGTCGCTGATGGAGACTTTCTTCATTACTGTGTATTGGGCTATAAAGATAAGAACTAAATCGTTTTAGCCCATGTCTCTCAGATAATTTTTAGTATTATTAGGGACTAGCCCCAGAACTGCTCATGAAGAAAGCCCTGACAGCAATTTTGCTACTCGCCGGCGCCTCGGCGTCAGCCCAAAGCACCAGTCCCATTCTCACCACACTGGCGCCTTCCCTCCCGGGCCAGCCCATTGCCGTCCGCGTCGTCAACGACAGCGGCCTGAAGGACTATACAAATATAACCCTCAATTGGGAATTAATGGCCAACGGCCTGGTCCGCCAAAAAGGGAAACTCACCTCCCTGCCCATCCCTCCGAAAAAACCGGCGCTGATCCACCTGCCCGCCCGGGTCGCTATCAACGGCTCAGAAGAACTTTACCTCAACCTCCATTATTATTATCGCAAACACCCTCCCGCTCACCCGGTACTCCTCTCCGGGGCCCATATCCTCGTCCACCCCTGGACCGGTAGCCAGCTACCCGTCAAACCCGTCGGCGACCTCAGCTACACCGACTCGAACGGCATCTTCACCGTCCAGTCGCCCGCCTTCCGGGTCCGCTTTGACAAACAGACCGGCTGGCTGCAGTCCTACAATGCAGGAGACTGCCAGCTCGTAGAAGACACCCCGGGCTGCAAAAGCCGGCTTTGGGCCGACTCGATCGCCGTCCCCCACCTCCAGCTTTTCTCGACCAGCACCGGCAGCCAGCTCGTGATCGTCCGGACAGAATACACGCTTCCCGAAACATCCAGCCTTCTCCACCTCAGCTATACGGTCAACGCCTCCGGCGAGATCCTGGTCGAACAGTCCCTGACGACCGACACGGCCAAACAAGGCCAGCCCCTCCCCGGTTTCGGAATGTACTGGCGACTTCCCCCCGGCTTCGATTCCCTGTCCGCCTACGGCCGGCAACCCAACGATCTTGCACCGTCCTGCTATCGCTTAGGGATTACCGGGGCCAACTCCTATGACAGCATCCGATGGCTATCTGTCACCCGCGCCGACGGCAAGGGTCTCAAACTTACAGCAGACAGCACTCTGCTCACCATCCATATACAACCTTCCTCACCCCGTGTCTATATCGACGCCCCGACCCCTTCCCGGCAGCTACCCTACGCCGACTATCGCTACGCCTTCAAAATATCAGCCATCCTTTCACTCCCGGCAAACCCCACACAACAACGATCCACGCGCTAAATCGTTTTCATGTTTCTCCCATGCCGGTTTATGAATTGAGTAGGAAATACACAAAAGTTTTTTCACAAAAAATGCACGTTTGCATTGCGGATAGATAGCTTTTTTGCGTACCTTTACATACCCGAATATCTCATTCGTTTTTCCCTGTTCCCTTTCGAAGATTAGCTTGCATGGAAGATGTGTTATAAACCAATTTTCGTCATCACTAACACCTCATCAGATGAAGCCCAATGTCGTCCAGGTAATTTCCCCTTCCGTCAGCTCGCCGCTGACAAGCTTGCCAGCCTCCGCCAAGATCGTCAGACATCCCCGTTCGAAAAAATCTAAAGAAGACCAGGCCCCGATGGCGCCTCCCCCTTCAGAAGAAATAATCCAGCGACTGAACGCCATGGCCAAACAGTATCCGTTCTGCGTGTCCCACAGGACCAACAGCCACAGCCGTCTCCTGTAACCCGCATCCAACCCTCTCCTTATCCCCTGCCGCGGCAGGGGCCCCAATCCTGCTCTCCTCAACGCTGCAATGCAATCGATATAAATCAGGATCACGGCTGTCCTCTACGCCTGTTCCGGCAAAACCTTGGAGTTTAAGATAACCTCGAGCCTGCATCCCTTTCCCGGAGCAGAATCGATCTCGACCCGGCCGTTGTACAGCTCGGCCCGGCTCATGATATTGGAAAGCCCTACCCCCTTCCGCCGCATCCGGGTGTCAAATCCCTTCCCGTCATCGGTCAGCCGCAGACGGATCTGCTCCTTCACCATATTCAGCTCCAATGTCACCGACGTGGCCTGGGCATGCTTCAGGATATTGTTCAGCTGCTCCTGGATGATCCGGTAGATATTGATCTTCTGCTCCGGCAGCAGCGACTGCTCGTCGATCCCCGAAATGATCAGCCGGATCTTCATCTTCCCCACCATCTGGATGCTCCGGATAAGCTCTTTTATCGACTGTATCAGCCCCAGGTCATTCAGGCTGGGCGTTATCAGCTCGTGCGAAAGCTTGCGGATCTCCTCGATCGCCATCGAAATATTCTTTCGGCTCTTCGCCAGCAGCTCGAACCTCGGCTCGCGCTCCTCGATAGCCACGTCCAGGTATAGCTTGGAGGTCGCCAGTATCTGGTTGATATTGTCGTGCAGCTCCTGCCCCAGCTCGAACCGCTCCCGCTCCTGGGCGCCCAGCACGACCTCGGTGATCTGCTGCTGTTTCAGTTTTTGCTGAAGGGCCAGTTCCTTTTCCAGCCGGATGCGCTCCGTCACGTCATT
>JAFDYE010000472.1 GCA_018267585.1 Bacteroidota bacterium | reverse complement strand
TAAATCTGGCGTAGGGCCGTTTTCTACCCGGAAGATCAATGCAAACTCTTTCATAATAATTGATTTTTTAGGTTATCAATGTATTGTAGACAACCCCTTTTTATCCGATAGGACAAAGCAAGCGATTTTTTTTCAACTAACATGACCAGTCGATTTTTGAGAAACTATTGTGAAATTTAAGCTAATCCTTTGATTTTTAGGAATATAGGCGACAATGAATCGCTGCATTTGGTTGGTGCTCAATTTATTACATGGGTAAAAACATGCTCAGTCTACCTTGATCGAATTAGCCATCGAGTTAAGATTATTTATAGAATAATTCGAACTCTGTATCACCTCGTCCACCAAGTACAGTGCGCTTTTTTGTTACTGGGTAATGCTCAGATTCAACGTTGTGTTAAATCTTCTGTCAATTGAATACATTTTTGCAGACGTACCCTTATTAGGACAGCTGATTTTCTAACATTTTTCATAGTCAGGCCCTGTTACTGTCCGGGCTTTTGATCTAGGCCAAAGGAGATAAACCTCCCAGGGCAGAATGAGGGTGATTTTGGTGGTAATCCTCTATCCATTCGTCGGCAAATAGATCCGCCGGAAAATTGCACCGGGAAAATACAAAAGCCGACCGGCTTATCGGTCGGCTTTGACTATGTTAGGGGCAGGATGGATCGTTGGGATTGGTCTTGCAAAGCTGGCACTGTGCATTGCAGGAAGGTGGTGGATAGGTAGCCGGAGCCCAGTTCAGTTCTGCGAGCGCATAAACGCCAGGGCTGACGTAAATCAGCTTACCATACCGGGTAAGAATCGCTCCACCGTTCAAGCTGTTGGGAGCCAACGGATAGGTATCCGTCGAACCGTTGAAAAAGTTGGTGAGGGTCAATTCATAAGCATCCAAAGAAGAAGGAGTATAATAGGGTGTGAGAATAGCGGTGATCGTCGTCAGTGTAAATGAAGAGACACAGCCGCTGGTAACGTCGTTACCGTAACCCGGAGGTGTAGTGATCTCTCCAAATACGGGATCTCCATAGTTAGAGTTCAGCTTATACCGGCAAATGGTCAGATTGAGAGATGCAGTGTACCATCCGGCATCATAGGTACCATCCCATACCAGATTGCCGTTGATGTCAACCAGGTAATTCCCATTTGCGTCCTTGAGATAATGTTTCTCGAGGATCCGATAGCCGGTGGTTTGGTCGACGCCTGATCCATCGCCACCCCCGACAGGAAGGCCGGTGACTGCCTTTTTCTCGATAGGAGTGCTTCCGGCAGGATCGGAAGCCGGAGATTTTGGGATCTGTTTCTGACAACTGAGGAAGAGGATAAGGGACAATGAGAGGATCCAATGTGCAAGGGAAGTTTGTCTCATAAGAAAAAGTTTGTTTCATACAATATACAAGAAAAGGATTCCTATGTTGCACATTATAGGCTTCCCTTTAGGTTGCTGCGGTATTGCTACAGTTTTAAGGGGTCAATGCAATCATAACAGCCTTATTAGTGAGCATCTCTCTTTCCCTGTCTTTTTCGATTACCTTTAACCAATATTCCGCCAGTATCGAATTATTGGAATGCAAATCAGCCCGGATCGGCATATAGTCGGGTGACATACGATGTCGATTGACCAGTTGGCTAAGCAGGCTTTCATCTTTAGCGTTCTCTGCGGCGAATTCTCATCGTTTACGTTCCAATAATTTTATGTGTTTTCTCAAGAAATGAGGGCCGCCGCCTTCCATTCCATATCCGCTTTTGTAATCGCGCCTCAGTTCGGTTTTTGGGTAAAAGAGCGATACGTGGCATGCCCGAACGTCTCCTTAAGCCAATTGCCCAACAACGGCAATCAGACAACCGACAATTCCCCCCTATTGCTTACTGTTTCCGATTTTTTCCCTTGACGCACCGATCAGAAGTATCTGCAGCCGCCCCTAAAAAGCAATATCCAGCTTGGGTGCCGAGAAGTACATTCCAAGATATTTCCTTCTTTCACATTTTTTGCTTTTATTGTGTGGTAAAACTCCTAAACAATGGAAAATCTCCAAGAGCAGCCCTTGCTCCAGATGAACCTTGACTATGATGGCGGTCATATCCTTCATGAGACCGTGCGCTGGTCCCGATTTCTTTCGATCGTTGGCATTGTTGCTATATCGCTGATGATCCTGGTCTTTGCGCTGGCAGGTACTGCGCTGATAGCGGGCTTGTCATCATTGGCGCCCAGCATCGCAAGTCTTGCGGGTATGGGAGGCGCCATCCTCGTTTTAATACTGCTGATAGCTTTTTCCGCGCTTGGGTTTATGGTCTTAATGCTGTATCGTTTTTCTGTATTGACGCGCAGGGGGATCGATCAGCAGGATCAGGCAACTTTTACCAGGGGGGTGAAATGTCTCAAGATCTATTTTATCATCAGCGGCATTTTTGCAATCCTCGGTTTGCTGGGAAATCTGTCGTCGCTCATTAACCTGTTTTTGATAAACCGTATTCATATCTAAGCTATATGGAAGAACAACAAATCTCCCCGGTCTCCCAGGATCTAGATAATTTTTTTAATATCACGTTCGACACTGCCACGAGAAGGATTCTAAGGCAGGCGGCGGTATGGGCAAAAGTCGCTACCATCTGCGCATTTAGCGGCTATGGCGTCACGTTGATCATCGCTTTTGTTGGCCGGCCACAATATACGTTGCAGTCGGACGGGTCCTTTGTTACTACCCGAGCCACAGGAGCCGGTATCTTCAGCGCTATCATAACGGTGGCGGTCGGTTCGTTCATCAATTATTTTCTGTATCGATTTGCAGTTGCTGCGATCAGGGGGGTAGACGCCATGGATAGTGTCAGGGCAAATGAGGGGTTCAACAATCTGCGCACCTATTTTAAGATACTTGGCATTTGCATCATTATCGGCCTTTGCTTCCTGGCTTTGGCGGTGCTGGTTTTTTTCGCGGGCATGGGGTCATCGGTCAGGTATTAATGTTCCGCGTGACAAAGTGATTTGTCGAAGGTTGCAGTGACTCATCGGCCCTCATCCGGAAGGCTATTTGAGCTTCACATCCAGATAGACAGAGTGCCGTCCGTATGTCCTGTAAAAAGGTTTGAAGACGATGTCGTCGATCGTGAACTGCAGCTCCCGGGGAACGCCCTTGATCGACCTGCTTATATCGGCGGCGTCCAGGGTTATTTTACGCCAGTCTTTTCTTGCTTCGGGCTCCTGGGCTGCCAGCAGGATGGGGCCGTAGAAGAGGCTGGCGATGTTCTGCTGGTCCATCACCGGATCGAGGTGGAACTGGAAGGGCATTTTCAGCTCAATCGTATCGCCGTCCTTCCATGCACGGCTTATTTTCAGATAGGTGCCCGGCCTGGCGGGAAGGTGCTGCTCTTTTCCGTTGATCTTTACAAAGAACCCTCTGGTTGCCCAGGCCGGCACTCGCACATTGATATCAAAGGTTCCACTGCCCTTCACGGTCAGAAGGGTATGGTCTTCATTTGGATAGTTGGTCGTCTGGTCTATCGTTACGTGACGCCCGGTCCATTCCAGTGTCGACGGTATGTACAGATTGACATAAAGCGCCTGGTCATCCCTGCTCCTGAAGTAAATGGAATTTTGCAGCTTGGTGTTGCTCTCCAGCGCCGTACCGTTGCAGCAGGTAAAGCCGGTCATGTCCGGATTGCCGAACTGTTTGATAGACCCGGGTCGCAGCGGTATATGATACGTATTGGCCGGGCTGTTCTCTGCAACGGATGCCAGGATATCGTTGTATAAGGCTCTCTCATAGTAGTCCATCAACTCACCCCGTGGATCATAGAGGAACAGATCGCCGGTCAACTTTAGCATATTGTACGTGGCGCAGGTCTCGTTCTGCCCTCCGGCGGAAAAGCCATTCTCATACAGTGTCCCGGGCTCCCTGGTAAAGCATTCCGCATTGTTGGGATCCCTTGCGCCCGCAACTCCCCCGATGCTGTACATATAGTCATTGACTGCCTTGTACCAGAAGTTATCGGCAATCTTATAGTATTCCGGATCATGAGAGTCCCGGTACTCTTCCATGCTCCCTATGATCTGGGGGATGTGTTGATTGGCGTGCAATCCGCGGAAATTATCGACATTTTTGGCCAGCCCGCTCGAATGCGCGGTATCACCAAAGAACACCCTGATATTGTCAAAAAGCTGCGCAGTCCTCAGGTAATCCGGTTTGCCCGTAAGGCGGTACAGGCGGGCCATCACTTCATTCATGCCGCCATACTCACCGGCGATGTACGTATTCCACATCCTTATCAGCGTGTCAGTTGGCACCTTGCTCAGGCGGGCATATACCCAGTCGCCCATGCCGGTAGCTATCTCAAGTGCTTTCTTATTCCCACTCACCTCGTATACATCCAGCAGGCCGGCCAGAATTTTGTGTAGTGTATAATAGGGCGCCCAGATCTGGGTCTTCTGTCCGCCGTACTTAGCTCCCTTCTCCAGCATGATGAACTGATCCGGCGGGTAAGCGCTGATGAACCCTTTCCCCCAATTCCAGTAGTCGTTCCTGATGCCTGTATCGCTGAGATCCGAACTATAGGCCGATTTTCCGGGCCCGAACGGTACTGCCGCCGGATCGGACACAAATGGCCCGCCCGCTTCTTTCGGTCGCCCGGACAATTGCGATAATTCATAGAGCGTATTCACCATATACTCCATTTTTCCGGCGAAATTGGCCCGGAGCGCCTTGTCATACCCGGTGCTGGCGTAAGCCTGCGCAATTGCCGACAGATAGTGACCCGTAGCATGCCCTCTTAATTTGGTGTCCCGGCTGTCCCAGACCCCCAACGGTTTTGCGCCTTCCGGTTGTTGCTGTCCAAAGGCCTGCCGGAACATGTAGAGAAAAGAGTTGGGGTCGGTTGTGGCCAGCGTGTTTATAAACTTGTCGCGATTTTCGATGAATTGGGTTTTGTGGCCGCCGGCGTCGTCTTTTAAAGAGACCTTGTCGAGGTCGAAGGTCGCCAGCATGAGCGCTGGTGTTGCCGGACCCTTCGACGCTTTTATTGTGACGATCGCCTTCGGGTGAAAATCCGTGCCCGCCACGCGTCCCTCGACGACGTATCGCCCGGGCTGAAGCACAGCGCTGTTGTCGGTAGCGGCAGGCCACAGCACACGTACTTTGGGGCCTTTTCCTTTCATTTCATCCCTGTAAGTTCCCTGCAGGTAGCGCGGCAGGCGCGGGAGATATCCCACTTCTGTTGTGACTTCCACATCGGATACCCCCACAAGATAAGCATTGTAAAGCTCGGGTTCGGCCGGGGAGAATTGAGGAAGAGGGTCCGCCGCGCGACGGCCCGTCGTATTAACCACACCCTCATTGATGCCCCTGCCTTTGCGTGCATTGTTATAGATGCCGGCGACCTGGCCGCCGGTCAGGGGAATACGGTAGATCCGAAAATCATGTACCAGGGCATTCAGACCGGGAGTGCGGGAGCCGATGGATCTTCCGATATAGGCCAGTCTTTGTCCTTGTTGCTGATCGAATACGGCGGTTAGCTCCCCTGGGATATCCATGGATTCACCCACCTGCCTGCTGTCAACATAGGTTGTCATCGATTTGGCCGGGATATCGATCACAACAGCCAAATGATGCCATTTATTCAACTCCATAGCCGGAAGGACGGCTGCGTTCACATACCTTCCGAAATCGAAGACGCGCTGTCCAGGTCGTTGTGAGCGCGGGTATATCCATACCGAGATACTGATCGATTCGAGATCCGAGAACGCTGCTTGCGGGATCGCAATAAAAGAATTACTATCGCCGGACAGTGACAAAACCCTTCCAAACTGCTGGTCATTAAAAAATTTAACATCGGAGCCCTGAGCCGTGGCGTGCAGATTATTCCGCGACCAGTCTTTTAGGTCTCCGTCAAGCCTATACCGTGCGATCATGCCTGTCTCACCGATGCCGTCCAGGATCTGGTCCCCGTTCTGTGCCCGGGCTATGCCGACATGCTGAATGAGCACAGCGGCAAACAGCATGATCCGAAAGAATAATTTTCGCATTTTAACAGTTTGATTGACAATTATAAAAATAGGAAGAATGCCATTATCTTTATATCTCTATTTTAGCCCGGGATCAACCGATATTAACAGGTAACTCATGAATTTCTTTATTATTGCCCCGACACAACGGCGAAAGACCCGCCTTTCAATTTTTTTGTGCCTGTCGGCGAAGTTCGTCCTCGCACAGCATGCCTTTGTCGAACCCGGAGCCGTCTGGCCTGATGCTGCAGGTCAACATATCCAGGCGCACGGCGGCGGCATCATAAAGGTCGGGGCCGACTATTACTGGTATGGCGAACAGCGGGGCAGGGGACTCGATACCAACTCCAGGTATGTCAGCGGCTATCGAAGCAAAGATCTCATGAACTGGACGTTTATGGGTAATGTGCTACAACTGACCGACCCCGAAAACCTTGGCCCGAAATGGATACTCGAGCGACCGAAAGTGTTCTTCAATAAGCATACCCGTACCTATGTGATGTATTTTCACCTCGACGACCGGCATTACAGGTATGCGAGGGTGGGCGTAGCTACGAGCTCAAAACCGGAAGGGCCTTTCATCTATCTGAAGAGTTTTCGGCCCCTGGGTCTCGAAAGCCGGGACATTGGCCAGTTCATCGATGACGACGGTACGCCATACCTCATTTTCGAGAGCCGCCCGTCAAAGGGTTTTTATATAGCAGGACTATCGCGGGATTATAGAGATGTGACCAGACAGGTATGCTTTATACAGTCACCGCTGGAAGGCGGAGCCATCGTACACTATAAGGGTCTGTATTATGCAGTCGGATCTGCCCTCACGGGATGGCGGCCAAATCCCAATAAATATGCCAGTTCCCGGTCCCTTTCGGGACCGTGGAGCGAATTCAGGGATATCGCCCCGCCCGCGACGAATACCTACGGGTCTCAGTCTACCATGCTGCTGAAAGTGACTGGATCAAAGGTGACGACGGTGCTGTACATGGGGGACCAATGGCGACCGGCGACGCAATGGGACTCCCGTTATTTGTGGATGCCTCTGCAGATCAAGGGCGATAGCCTGTGGCTGCCGGAACCCCGGCCTTTTGCGATCGATGTCAGAACGGGTGAGACGCGGATTGTGAACAATTAGTGAAAATAGATTGGTATTCTTTCTTATCCTCTTTCGTCGTACAGGATAAGATTGTCTTGTCGAGGTACTCCTGAGCCTTTTCTTTTTCGCCCGTCTTCAGCTGCAAGATGGAATACATGAAGTAGTTCCGGGGATAGGGCCTCGACTGCAATACTGTATCCATCATTTCAAGCAGGATCTTATTGACTTTTACGTTCAACTTGGACAGAAATGCGTATTGTACGATGGTCTCATTGTCGTCCTGGCCGAATTTCCTTCTAAGCGTATCTGCCAGCGCCAGGAACCTGTCCCAGTCCATACCCGTGTTCCCGAGGAACTTGAGCAGGCGCATATAGTACGCACGCCAGGTGGCCTTGTCAGCTGTCTCGTTGGGCTGCAGCAGTTGGAAGGTGATCCTGTTGTAGCCGACGGAATCTTTTGAGTCGATGTATTTCTGAGCCATTCGCCTATACATATCCAGCAGCTTGAAATCGGCTTCTATGCCGTATCGATCGATGAATTTTTGCTTGTTGGCAATGGTGTAAAGAAAATATTCATCTCCCACATTGAAGAGGGATAAAATATCCCAGTTGACCTCAGACGTAAGGTCGTGCTGTGTGGACAGATACCTGGCTACGACCATCGAGTCCGGAAGCACTTTCATATGCCCGTTGAAATAGTCGTCGTAGAATGCGGGCCACCGCATATCCAACCGCTCGCTGATGCCTTTGTATTTCCTCGGCGTCATCCGGCTGGTATCCACCTGTGCTAAAAAACCTGCCACGGTTGGGTCTATTTCTTCCGTCCTGTTCAATAATCTTCCTTCATGGTCGAAGATCAGGAAAAGGGGGACCGCGGTGATCCGGTATTTTTTTAAGAAAGGAAGGGCAGGTTCCCGGTCGATATCAAAAGAGCAGGAGACAAATTCCTTTTTCATGGCACGAATGACGGACGGATCGGTGAAAATATTTTTCTTCAGGTAATTGCAGGGACTGCACCAGGTGGCGCCAAAATAGAGGAATATCTTTTTGTCGGTTGCAGCAGCCTCTTTTTTGATTCGGCCCCACCCGCCATATTGCTTGAAAAGCTGGTCCTGGCAATACCCGTGGTTGGCGTACAAAAAGATATAAATTAGAAAAAGAGTTCGCATAGAATAAGCTGAAAAATCTCTCTCAATATAAGCAAAAAGCCCCGGCTGTGCCAAGCCTGCTTTAGTCTTCCCGCAAAACATCCACAGGATTCACGTTCGCTACCCGGTATGCCTGGAACCCAACCGTCGCCACGGCCAATATAAGCGCCGTCCCGCCGGCTTCGAC
>JAFDYE010000471.1 GCA_018267585.1 Bacteroidota bacterium | reverse complement strand
TATTGCAGCAACTGAAGACCTGGCTACAGGAAAACTATTCTCAGGTGCTGCCGAAGAGTCCTATTGGTAAGGCCATCGCCTACAATTTACCCCGGTGGGATAGATTATCCTTGTATGCAACGGACGGCAGGTTGCAGATCGACAACAACCCGGTTGAAAATGCAATCCGTCCGGTGGCCTTGGGTCGCAAGAACTTCTTGTTCGCCGGCTCCAACGAAGGAGGAAAACGAATCGCATTGTTTTACTCGCTACTTGCAAGCTGTAAAAAACAGCAGATTAACCCATGGGAATACCTTAAAGACATCCTCGAACGGATGCCTACTACTAAATTGAGCCAGTTACGAGAGTTGTTACCTGATCGATGGAGCTATAAATAAAACTGTACCGAGAAGTAATTGATATATTTAGTACCCACTTAGCTATACTTGATCGGCACGACTATTTTCCTTCATCCATTCACAAAAATTGTTAGAACATGTCAATAGTTGCCAGCTTTTTTTTAATTGACCGACTATTGGTAGATCAGCTAGTAGAAAACGCCGAGGTTGTTGTTGTTAAGAAATTGTTCTCAAAAAAAATAATCGACCCGTACTGGGATCTCCTGCAGACGCATGGCACTTCTCTACCCGATCTAGATTACAGCGGTTATAATGGGGAAGTATTTATTAATGTGCTTCAATTTCTGAGCGAACGCAGAGGAATCAATCTAAATCGATCCGAATTACAGGCACAGGCAGAGGAGATCTCTCGAAAAAGGGGGGAATCGATTTGCTGCTCACTTATGCGCAGCAGCTTCAATATAACGATCAACTAAACCCTGATAGGTACGGTGTGGAAGAGCTGCTAGCCTTCAATACCGAATTTGATGGCACCAATGAGCTTGATTTTGCGGTGGCAGCTCAAGAGGCCATCAAAGTTGTTCAGAACAATTTGATGGCCATACCGAACGAGCAACATGTTCTGCTCTTTGCCCTGGGCTAAATACTTATGCTCGTTTTGGCTCCGTATTAGCTGACATAGGCGGGGTTCGCCGAATGCTTACGGATAAAGGTTGGATGGCATTTGAGAAGAATCTATAGAACAAGAGGGCTAATAATTCATTCCGGTACTGTCCCAACATACACTTCCGTTTTAATTGAGAATCTGCACAACTATTTTGATATTTTTTTGAGGAAAATCATACATTTCTCAAAAGAGCGTAAGATTGTTACTATTGAACATGGCATTCTTGAAGTCCAGCTGTTAGTTAAATATCAATATGCCCTTTTAGAAAAGCACCAAGGAGAAAAGCTACTTGAGACAAATTATAAGGAACCTCTTCTTGGAGAACATTAGGTCGTGAGTTTTCAACCCGATCCTTGATTACGACTGTGAAAAACATGTATCAAATCATGTATCAAATAAAAAAGCACCTACTGACGAAGTCGTGTAAGTGCTTAATTTTCAGTGTCCCCGCACAGGCTCGAACTGTGGACCCGCTGATTAAGAGTCAGCTGCTCTACCAACTGAGCTACGGAGACGTGAGTTGGTTATTGAAAAAGTCCCTCGCGGGACTTGGTGGGAGTTGACGGGTTCGAACCGCCGACCCTCTGCTTCTAAGGCAGATGCTCTGAACCAGCTGACCTAAACTCCCTTGTCTTTTCCCTTTTTACCGGTGTCTCCCGTTGAAAGGAGTGCAAAGATAACACTCGGAGGGATTCCGGCAAAAATTTTTTGGGGGATTTTTTGGTGGAATTTTTTATAAGGAGTTAGAAACCAGTGGGGACGCGGGTTGGGTGGATACAGGTCCGGAGCCGGGTGGGTCAGGGTCGCGAGGTAGATCCTGGTCGTAGGGTGGGTCAGGGTCGCAGGGTGCGTTCGACCTCATGGCGGAACATGCGGCCGATGGGGAGTTCCTGGTGGTCGATCTCGATGAGTTCGGTAGTGTAGGAGTCGATCTTGTCGATCGCGACGATGTAGGACCGGTGAATGCGGATGAAGGCGTTGCGGGGGAGTTGGCCTTCGATGAAGGAGATACCTTGTTTGGTGATGATCTTTTTGGTTTTGGTGACGATGCGGGAGTAGTCTTTGAGGCTTTCGATGTAGAGGATGTCCGCAAGCAGGACCTTTTGCATTTTTCGGTCGGCGCGGAAGTAGATCAGCGGGCTGGGGTCGGTGGGTGTCACGGGTGATAGGGGGGACATGAAGGGACCGGAGGAGGGGAGGGGTGTCGAGGCTCTCGCGGACGAGGCGGGGGAGACGGCGACCGGCGCGTTCTCGAGGACGCGGTTGACGGCCATCAGGAAACGTTCGAAGGAGATGGGCTTTAGGAGATAGTCGACAGCGTTGAGCTCGAAGCCTTCGATGGCGAACTTTCGGTAGGCGGTGGTGAAGATGACGCGGGGGGGATTTTTCAGGGTGCGGATGAGGTCGGTGCCGAGCAGCTGGGGCATCTGAATATCGAGGAAGAGGAGGTCGATGTTTTGGGACTGGATGACGGTCAGGGCTTCGACGGCATTCGAGCAGGTGGCCACCAGGTTGAGAGAATGGACGGCGGAAATGTGCTGTGTGAGCACGCTTAGTGCGGGTGGTTCGTCGTCGACGGCTAGACAGTTGATCGTTGTGGTGATGTTGGGCATGAAGTGGAGGCTTAGTGTTGCTGTTTGAGGGGTACCTGCAGGAAGACGGTAAATTCTTCGGGGGCGGAGTGTATCTCGAGCGAGTGGTTTTCCGGGTGCAGGAGCCGGAGCCTTTTCCGGACATTATTGAGGCCGATCCCCTGCCGGTTGGTGTAGGGTGTGTGCAGCGGCTTGTTGTTGCGGACCTCCACCTTAAGCACGGCGCTCTCTATAAAGATATGCAATTTTATCCATGATCCTTCCAGCAGGAGG
Source organism: Bacteroidota bacterium (assembly GCA_018267585.1). Classification (GTDB taxonomy): domain Bacteria; phylum Bacteroidota; class Bacteroidia; order Chitinophagales; family Chitinophagaceae; genus Puia. The sequence continues at coordinate 685 of JAFDYE010000471.1, read as the reverse complement.
CTTGCGCCGTGCTTAAAACAGTTCTCGACCAGCGGGATCATCAGCAGCGGATCGATCAATTTCCCGCCGCTGTTCCCATCCACCATGATGTCGGTGTGCAGGCGGTCGCCATACCGCACCTTTTCCAGCTCGATATAGTCCCTTATCAGGCGCAGCTCTTTGTCCAGCGGCACCGCCGGAGCTTCGCACTCTGCAGTCATATAGTGCATCGTTCCCGAAAGGTTGTCTACAAGCCGGGCGGCGAAGGGGGGGGCGCTCATCGCGAAGGAATAGATATTGTTCAGCGTATTAAAGAGAAAATGGGGGTGGACCTGGGCCTTCAGCATCTGGGATTCCGCGTCGGCGTTCTCGCGGATGAGCGCTTCCTTTTCTTCGAGGGTCTAGTTGTAGACCTTCAGCGAGCGGATGACGAGAAACAGCATGCAAACGGCTGGGGCGCCATACCCGGTCGTGCTCCAGAACGCCCCCCAAAAAGATAAAAAGGAGAACGCTGGATCCGGTGAAGACGGATGGAAGAGACTGTCGGTGACGATCAACGCAACGACCACAGCAATGGAAAGACCGGCGAACAAAGATCCGAAGGTCAGCCACTCTTTTTTCCCCCGATGCAGGGGAAACACAATGTAGCGGGGAAATATCAGGTACACTATGCAATAGGTGTAAAGTACTTCGCATCCGGTCTCTG
>JAFDYE010000470.1 GCA_018267585.1 Bacteroidota bacterium | reverse complement strand
TATTCTGCCGGGCGGAGCATTTTTTGACAGTGCGGAAAGTTTTGGGATGATCAGGGCTGGGAAGGTCGATCTGACGGTGTTGGGGGCGATGGAGGTTTCGGATAGCGGGGATATTGCCAACTGGAAGATACCGGGCAAGATGGTGAAGGGGATGGGGGGGGCGATGGACCTGGTGGCCAGCGCGAGGAATATCATTGTTGCGATGCAGCATACTAACCCGAAGGGGGAGCCCAAGCTGTTGGCGGCCTGTACGCTGCCGTTGACGGGGGTGAAATGCGTGAAGAAGGTGGTGACCGATCTGGCGGTGCTGGATATTACGCCGGACGGGTTCCTGTTGCTGGAGCGGGCGCCGGGCGTCACGGTGGAGGAGATAAAGGCGAAGACCAGCGGCAGGCTTATTGTGCCGGGGATGGTTCCGGAGATGGTCTTGTAAGGGCGGCGGCTGCGGTGTAGAACAGGTATTTGACGCCTTCGGCGAGCAGGACGAAGAAGTGTTGGTCGGTATCGGAGGGGGAGGCGGCGGGGCGGCAGCAGAAGCCGATGCCTTCGAGCAGCAGGTAGAGGAAGATATAGAAGAGGGTGCCGGTTGCGATGTAGAAGCGGGGCGCCTGGAGGACGTGGAGGGCGCTGTTCCGGATGACGGCTGGCAGGCTTGCCAGGATGAGGAGGGCCAGGAAGGTGTTGAAGATGGCGTCGATCGCGGGATTGGCCTTATTCCAGCCCAGGAGGGACCAGCAGGTGATGGCGAAGGAGAGGAGGGCAGTCAGGGAGAGGTCGAGCAGATAGCGGTTGCGGCCGTTGAGGTCGGGCCGGAAGCAGGGGACGAGGAGCAGGAGGAGGGCCAGGGAGAACAGCTTGGTTATAATGAATTGGTTCTCTTTTGTGAGAGGCCAGTTTGTGAGGGGCCAGGCCAGTTCGAGCATTCCCCTGAAAAAACTGAGAAGGCAGATGGTCAGCAGGAAGTTGAGTGGTTCCTGCAAATAGAGTTTCCGTCCGAATATAAGCAGGGCGGACAGGAGGGGAAGGACAGTGATGACTATAGCCAGAGAGTGCATGCGGTGAATGGTGATACGTAGCAAACAATCGGATAGGTCTAGTCGATCAGGTTATTCTTGACGGCGAAGAAGACGAGGCCGGCGGTATTCTTGGCGCCGAAGCGCTCCATGAGCCGGTCTTTTATGGCCTCAACCGTCCGGGGGCTTACGTCAATTTTCTGGGCGATCTCCTGGGCGGTAAATTCCATACAGATATACCGGACGACCTCTCTTTCGCGGTCGTTGAGGGTGATCTCGGTATTAAGGCTGGGGATCGTCTTTGTCCGTACGTGGGATTTTTTGAGGAGGATGCGGTTTACGAAGTTATTGAGATAGTAGCCTTTGGTAGCCACTTCGATGATCGCCCGTTTGATCTCGGAGGGGTCTGCGCTTTTCAGGAGGTAGCCGTTGGCGCCGATCTCCATCATATGGCTGACGAAGCGTTCGTCTTCGTACATGGTGAGGGCGATAATATGAATGGTGGGGTATTGTTTGGCGATTATCTTGGTTGTTTCGATGCCGTCTTTCTGGGGCATCCGGAGGTCCATCAGGACGACATCGGGTTCGGAGGCGGCGAGTCCGTCGAGGAGTTCCTGGCCATTTTCTGCTTCCTGAACAAATTTTATTGCGCTGTAAGGGCGTAGAGACAGAATGACACCCTTTCGGAATATCTTGTGGTCATCGGCTATTGCAACTTTAATCACTCCCATAGGCTATGGTATAGTTGGTTGGGCTACATTGGGTTCGATACAGAGGTGGTACACCTAAAGATACACTTTATTCTTGTTCCTGGAGCTTATCTTCTTCTTCCTTAGCCAGTTCGATGGTTACTTTATAATAGGTCTGGGACATGTCCTTTTCAAAGAATATTTTGCCGTGCAGCACTTTGAGCCGGCTTTGGATGTTTTTTAGTCCGAGGCCGACGTTACTTTTATTTAGTTTGTTGAAATCGTTCTGTGTGATCCCTCTG
>JAFDYE010000046.1 GCA_018267585.1 Bacteroidota bacterium | reverse complement strand
TTCCCCTTCGACAACCTGGTGACAACGGTGAACGAGCCGGTAAAAGAACACGAGACCTTTCATGCCAAAAGATCATGGGTGACGCCAGCGGGCGAGCAGGTCATCGACTTCGGCCAGAACCTCGTGGGCTGGGTCCGTGTAAAAATAAAAGGGAGGGCAGGCGACAGCATCCGGATCTCGCACGCCGAAGTGCTGGACAAGAAAGGCAATTTCTATACGGAAAACCTGCGCAGGGCAAAGGCGGAAGACGTGTTCATCCTGAAAGGCGGAGAGGAAGAGACCTTCCAACCGCATTTTACGTGGCATGGTTTCCGTTATATCCGCATAGAAGGCGTTAGCGGCAACCTTAGCCCGGAAGACTTTACAGCCGTTGTCCTCTACTCCGACATGCCGTCAACGGGCAGCTTCGAGTGCTCGAACCCGATGATCAACCAGCTGCAACACAATATCCAGTGGGGACAGCGTGGTAACTTTTTAGACGTCCCCACCGACTGCCCGCAGCGGGACGAGCGGCTGGGCTGGACAGGCGACGCACAGGTCTTCTCCCGTACGGCTGCATTCAACCGCGGAGTCGAGAACTTCTTTACCAAATGGCTCAGGGACGTAGCAGCAGACCAGATGACCAACGGGGCCGTGCCCTTTGTCATCCCTAATGTATTGGGCAGGGGGACCAGCGCGGGCTGGGCCGACGTGGCTACTATCGTTCCCTGGAACATGTATCTTGCCTACGACGACCAGCGCCTGATACAGGAACAATATCCCAGCATGAAGGCCTGGGTGGACTATATGCGCGATCAGGCAAAGAACGACCTCTGGAATACCGGTTTCCATTTTGGTGACTGGCTGTTCTACCGCCCCTTTGACGATAACGACGGCAAGGCTGCAGTGACGGACAAATACCTCATCGCCCAGTGCTTTTATGCGGCGTCAACGCAGCTGCTGACCAAGGCCGCCGGGGTCCTCGGGAAGACAGCCGATTCCATCGAATACAGCAGGCTGCTGCAAAAGATAAAGGACGCTTTCCTGCGTGAATACATGACCCCTTCCGGCAGGCTGGTCTCGGGGACGCAGACCGCCTATGTGCTGGCACTGCAATTCGATATGTTGCCGGAGCCTCTGCGCAAGCAGGCTGCCGAAAGGTTGGTGCAGAATATAAAGGACTACGACTATCACCTGACGACCGGCTTCCTGGGTACCCCCTATCTTTGCCATGTGCTCAGCAGGTATGGGTATACCTCGGTCGCCTACCGGCTGTTGCTGCAGGATAGCTATCCGTCCTGGCTGTACCCGGTGAAGATGGGCGCCACCACCATCTGGGAGCGCTGGGATGGCATGCGGCCCGACAGCACCTTCGAGACACCGGATATGAACTCCTTCAATCACTACGCTTACGGTGCGATCGGCGACTGGATGTACCGGGTAGTAGCGGGTATCGATACCTATGAGGACGGCGCAGGCTACCGCCATAGTCGTATAGGACCACATCCCGGCGGCGGCCTCGACTATGCAGGCGCCGACCTCGCGACGGGGTATGGGCTTCTCAGCAGCCACTGGCGGCAGGAAAAGGACGGGCTGTTCATCGATCTGACCATACCGGCCAATACGACCTCGACCTTCTACATCCCGGCGCCCGAGGGCGGGCTCATTACGGAAGGCGGCCGTCCGTTGGCGGCTTCGGCCGATATCCGGGTGGAATCGGTGGAAAGAGGCTATCTTGTCGTGCGGCTGGGGTCGGGCCAATACCATTTTAAAGTATCCGAATAAGGGCCGGGCTCAACAATTGCTGGTCCTGATTGTTCATCCTCGACCGGTACCAGCTAAACAGGCAGGCTATGAGACGATCTCTACGTATTTTATTTTTTACGGTGTTGTTTGTCAGCGTGGAAAAAAGTCTTGCACAGAAAGGGCAGGACACGCCGACCCATATGCTGCGGATATATGAGGACGACGATTTTATCAACATATGGGGGCAGGGCACGGACAACGCCTATACCAATGGAACCCGCCTTGACTATTTTTACGACCCGGAGCGCCCCTCCCGGCTATTTATCGACCGGGCTCTGCCCAAAGCCGGCGCCGGCAGCATCAATACCTATGGATGGGGGATCGTCCAGCTGATGTATACCCCGGATGATCTGAAGAATTCGGAATACCAGCCCGGTGACTATCCCTATTCGGGCGCTCTATACGCAACACACACGCTCTATTCATACAATCCCGGATCCAAATTTTCGCTGCAGCACGAGCTCGTGCTCGGCGTCGTCGGCCCCGCCGCCCTCGCCGGACCAACCCAGCGTCTGGTGCACCGCTGGGAAGGCTATGACATTCCGCAGGGATGGAACCACCAGTTCACGAACGACCTTTTGCTCAATCTCAATATTACCGCCGAGAAAGAGCTCGCACACGCGGGCCGGGGGCTGGAGGTCATCGGAGGCGGACAGCTAAGCGCTGGCACCATGCAAAACAGCCTGACCGTCTATCCGCTGATACGTTTTGGCAACATGACGGCCTACTTTAATGGCTTTATCAGCCAGTTCGCCACTACCGGAAGGAATAAATTTGGCGGAAGAAAAGGCCAGTTCTATTTCTTTGCAAAACCCGCGGCGCAGCTGGTGCTCACCAATGCGCTCCTGCAGGGCGGCGTTTTTACGCATAACCCCAACCTTCACCCGCTGCCGAGCTCCAAACCCGATCCCGTAACAGGGCAGACACCCGTGTCAACGGCTATAGAGACCACCCCGCCACAGCCCTACCCTCCCCTGAATAAATTAGAAACCTCGATGACTTATGGAGCGGTCTTCAGCAGCGGTAATTTCGGATTGTATTTTTCACAGATATCGTCCTCCGCTCAATTAAAAGGCCTGTACTGCCACCAGACGGGAAATATATCTCTCTACTTCAGCTGGTAATTTTCTCCCCGAAAAAAATTTCTGTTAATTCTTCGAACCATTTAATTCGAGCAGCGTTCTATTATGGTCAACCGGCAAATTCTAAGAAACGACAGCGCGTAATTATTCGTAAACATAAAATCAACAAAGATGAAAACGACACGTAAGATTGGCGTAGTGACAGCTCTATTATTAAGTCTTGCAGTTGCCTCACAGGCACAGACGCAGCCTCAAAGCTCACCCTCTTCTTCTTCTGACAAATTCCGGCTCAGCATAGGACCTGAAGCAGGTCTTCCCCTTGGATCGTTCCATGATGCCTATGGTTCATACTTCGGTGGTAGCGTTCAGGGCGAGCTCCCGGTTGTGAAGAACCTCAGCGTGATCCTCAATGCAGGCTACAATGATTTCATCGTAAAGGACGGCGTCCCTCTCAGGAATCTAAGCACACTCCCGGTAAAGGCCGGTCTCAGGTACTATTTCCTGCCTGACTTCCTTTATGTACAGGGAGAAGCAGGCACTTCCATCCTTCTGAACAAGAACGACGTTCTCGCGGATAAATCTGCCGATTTCGCATACGCGGGCTCCGTAGGTGTGCTCATCCCGCTGGCAAAGAAGAACTACCTTGACGTCGGCGTCCGCTGGCAGGGTCAGTCCTCTTACTACGACAACGGCTCGTCCATGAATTTCCTCGGCCTGCGGGTTGCCTATACCCTCGGGTTCTAGTCAAGACTTAAGCTGCATCACGTCATTACCAACCGTCCCCAGTGGGGACGGTTTTGCTTTAAAACTCATAAACTCTTAATCTAGGTTAATGGCCGGGCACCCTCTTTGCTGCTAACTTTGTGTGGAAATCAATTAAATACTGTTTAAACATTAAAATTTTATTGTATGGCAACCAACTGGATACTCGACCCCTCCCACTCCAAAGTGGAATTTAAAGTAAAGCACATGATGATCTCCAATGTCAGCGGTCAATTCAAGAAATTCGACGCACAGGTGGAGACGGAAGGCGAAGACTTTATGACCGCAAAAGTCACCTTTACCGCAGACATCGACAGCATCGACACCGGTTCCGACCAGCGCGACGGCCACCTGAAATCGGTTGATTTCTTTGACGCGGCTAATTTCCCGCAGCTGAAATTCGTAGCCACCAAATACGAGAACGTAGACAATGACGGCGACTACGAAGTATACGGCGACCTGACCATCCGGGGCATCACACAGCCCGTGAAGCTGGACGTCGAATTTGGCGGCGTGATCAAGGACCCCTGGGGAGCGACGCGTGCCGGTTTCACCGTCACAGGCAAGGTCAATCGCAAGAGCTTTGGCCTCACCTGGAGCGGCGTCACGGAGACCGGCAGCCTGGTCGTCAGCGACGACGTCCGGCTCCACGTAGACCTGGAATTCGTAAAAGCCTAATATACAGAAGGCCGGTAAGGCGACCGGCCTTCTCATTTTTGCGTATCTTCGCGGCATGCACTATGTTTCTGTGGAAGGACTCGGCAAGTCGTACGGCGTAAAGCCCTTATTTAGAGATATCACTTTTCATATAGAAGAAGGCGACAAGATCGCGCTGGTCGCCAGGAATGGCAGCGGCAAGTCCACCCTTCTTAAGATCCTCTCGGGAAAAGACAGCGCCGACAGCGGCACCGTATGGATACACAAAGACGTCACCGTCGCGCTTTTCGAACAGGAGCCCGTCTTCGCCGAAGAAAAGTCCATTCTCGACAACATCTTTCACCATAACCATCCCGTCATCAACGCTATCAAGGCCTATGAGGCCGCCAGCGACTCCGAGGACGTAGAGCTTCTTACGGAAGCCATCGTTCGCCTGGACGAGCTCAACGCTTGGGATTTCGATACCAAGGTGAAACAGATACTCGGAAAGCTGAATATCCACCACCTGCAGCAACCGGCGGGTACGCTGTCCGGCGGGCAGCGCAAACGGGTAGCGCTGGCCAAGACCCTGATCGATATCGGATTTGAGCACAAACACGTGCTGCTCATCATGGACGAACCGACCAACCACCTCGACGTAGAAATGGTCGAATGGCTGGAGCACTACCTCAACCAGGAAAAAGTGACTTTGCTGCTGGTCACCCACGATCGCTATTTCCTGGACAACGTCAGTGAAGAGATATGGGAGATGGACGGCAGCAGCCTGTTCGTATACAAAGGCGACTACGAGAATTATCTTGAGAAAAAAGCGGCCCGCATCGAGAACGAAACCGCATCGATAGAGAAAGCAAGGAATACCTACCGGAAAGAGCTCGAGTGGATGCGCAAACAGCCCAAGGCGCGCACGACCAAGAGCAAGAGCCGTCAGGACAATTTCTATGTCGTCGAGGCCAGGGCCAAACAGCGCATCGAAGACCAGCAGGTCGAACTGCAGATGAAGATGAACCGGCTGGGCGGCAAGATCGCCGAATTGAAAAAGGTCTACAAGAGCTTTGGCGAGAAGGTCATTCTGAAAGGGTTCGACTATACCTTCAAAAAAGGAGAACGGCTTGGGGTGATCGGACGCAACGGCGTCGGCAAATCCACGTTCATCAACATGCTCCAGGGCATCGAACAGCCCGATAGCGGCAAGATCAATATCGGCGAGACCGTCATATTCGGCAACTATTCGCAGCAGGGCCTTGTGATCAAGGAAGACATGCGGGTGATCGAATTCGTCAAGAATATTGCGGAGGTCTTTCCCCTCGCGGCCGGCGGTTCGCTGAGCGCGGCCCAGTTTCTCAACCTTTTTCTCTTTCCTCCCGAACAGCAATACACTTATATATCCAAGCTCAGCGGAGGCGAGAAAAGAAGGCTGCATCTTTTATCCATCCTCTTCCGGAATCCCAACTTCCTGGTGCTGGACGAACCGACCAATGACCTCGACCTGCCCACTCTCGCCATACTCGAGAACTTTCTCAGCGAATACCAGGGCTGTCTGCTTATCGTGAGCCACGACCGTTATTTTATGGACCGGCTCGTCGACCATCTGCTCGTCCTTGAAGGCGACGGCGTCGTACGGGACTTCCCGGGCAACTATACGCAATACCGCCAGTGGCAAAAACAGGCCGATGACCAGGCAGAGTTCCGCCCCATCGGAGATGGTTTCAAGTCCGCCCCTTCGACCCCGCCACCGGCAGCGCCTGCGACCCCGCCCGCCGCCAAACGACAGCTGACCTATAAGGAAAAAAGAGAATTCGAAAACCTCGAGAAGGAGATCGCCCAACTCAACGAGGAAAAAAAACAGATCACCGACCAGCTGAACAGCGGCGACGCCCCCTTCGACCAGTTGCAGCTGCTATCCATCCGAATCGGAGAGATCGGCCAGCTCCTCGACGACAAAGAGCTGCGCTGGCTCGAGCTCAGCGAGATCGGCGCATGACCGCTCATCCATTTGTCAGTATCCGCACAGCCGGATTTGGGGAAAGACTATATATTTGGCCCCCAAAGCCACCAATTAATGAGAAAACTCCTCTTCTGGCTGTCCCTCGGCACAGCCACTATCGCGCAAGCTCAGAAGATCCCCGATCCCAGGCCATTTGCAAAGACCATCACAGCCGGCGACCTGAAAAAGCACCTCTACGTCGTCGCCGGGAAAGAATTTGAAGGACGGGAGACCGCGACAGAAGGCCAGCGCAAGGCAGCAGCCTATATCGAGAACGATTTCCGCAATCTGGGGCTGAGACCCGGCAATGGCAGCGACTATCAGCTGTACTATCCCGTATTCCAGGATTCGCTCGAATCGGCCGGACTCACCGTCGGCGACCAGTCTTTTGTCCTCGACAAAGACTTTTTTGTCAACGTCAGCGGCAACTACAATGCAGAGCTGCTGGGCAGCGAAGTGGTCTTCGCAGGTTATGGCATCAGCGACAACAGCAGGGACGACTATAAAGGACTCGACGTAAAAGGCAGGATAGTGCTGGTACTTGGTAACATGCCCCCCGGAGCGCCACAGGCCACCGGCAGAAGAGCTTTCTACGCCAGGCAGGAGGCCGCGCAGAGCCATGGAGCAGCAGCGGTGCTCATCATCCAGTCCGGTTTGCCGCGGAGTTTCTTCGGCGCCAAAGGAAACATGTACCTCAATGAATTTAAAAAGGTCAACTATCCGGATAATTTTTACGTCACTGATAAAGTAGCACAGGCGATCCTGGGCGACGACTTCAAGACCGCCCTGGCCGGACAGGGCGCGGGCAAGACCTATACGGTTAACATCGCCATGAAAGTGCATAAGACCATTCTTCAGCTGAAAAGCAGTGACGTCCTTGGCTTCCTTGAAGGCACCGACCTGAAAGACCAGATCGTCGTGATCTCCGCGCACTATGACCATCTCGGCAAACGGGATACGGTCATCTACTACGGCGCCGACGATGACGGATCGGGAACGGTGAGCGTGCTCGAGCTGGCCGAAGCATTCGCCAAGGCGAAAGCAGCCGGAAAAGGCCCCCGCCGCAGCATCCTCTTCCTGGCGAATTCGGGCGAAGAGAAAGGGCTCTTCGGCTCACAGTATTATTCCGAGCATCCGACCTATCCGCTCGAGCATACCACGGTGGACCTCAACATCGACATGATCGGCCGCATCGACCCCAACCGCAAAAAGGGCGACTCTACCAACTATGTTTATGTGGTAGGCAGCGACAAGCTGTCGACAGACCTCAAGCCGATCAGCGAAGGCAACAACAAGAAGTACACGAAAATGGAGCTGGACTACAAGTTTGATGACCCGACCGATCCCGAGCGCATCTATTATCGCAGCGACCACTACAATTTTGCCCGTAAAGGCGTACCGATCATTTTTTATTTCGACGGGATCCACAAAGACTATCATAAGCCTTCGGATACCCCCGACAAGATCAACTACGATATCATGGAGAAAAGAGCCCGGCTGGTCTTCTTTACCGCCTGGGAGATGGCCAATCGCAACGATTTGCTCAAAAGGGATATACCGCTCAACGATCCGGGGCGGTGATCCGGTAACAATACCTGAATAACTTCCCCTGAAAATCAAAGGGGGTGGTCGCACCGGTAATATCCTTTATTGCCGGTGTTCCTATTTTATCCTTGTCCAGCTGGAATTTCCGGTAGTTGGTGCTGAAATAAAGGACCCCGCCGGGGCATAATACCCGAAGCACCTGGTTGATCAGTTCCGCATGGTCGCGCTGGATATCGAGAAAATCTTTCATGCGCTTGCTGTTGCTGAAAGTTGGCGGGTCCATGACGACCAGGTCGTATGATGCGGCGGGCGCCTCCTCCAGCCATTGTTTGACGTCCGCGTGTATAAAATTTATCCGGGGTGCAGAAACATTCAGTTTCATGTTCTCCTCCGCCCAGGTCAGGTAGGTGCGGGAAAGATCGACCGAGTCTACGCGTGACGCTCCGCCCGCCGCTGCATAGACGGAGAAAGAGCCGGTATAGCAGAATAGGTTGAGAAACCGCTTGTCCTTTGCCTCGTCCCGCACCATGCCGCGGGTAATACGATGGTCGAGAAACAGCCCCGTATCCAGGTAATCCGTTAGATTGATCCTGAAAGAGAGTCCTGCCTCTTTGGCGATGAAGAATTCCTGCTCGCTGGCCAGCTTCTCATACTGTCCCAGTCGTCCCGCCTTGCGCCGCCGCTCGCGATAATAGATGCGCTCGTCGGGAACGCCCAGGATCTCGCTGATGGTCGGGATACAGGACTCCAGCCATCCCTGGTGCTCTTCCTCGGTCATGCCATGGCGCCGCTGGTATTCGGCCAGGTACACCTTGTCCTCATAGAGCTCGATGCAAAAAGGGAACTCCGGCAGATCATGGTCGTAGACACGATAGCAGGTGATCTGCTGCCGGCGGGCCTGTTTTGCCAGATGGCGGTAGACCTTTGTCAGCCGGTTGTGGAACATTGTTATTTTGGGGTCAGCCATTGAACTTGTTTTGTCGTAAATACCAGAACCCGGTGGCGGCGACCAGGCATACCACGCCGACAGTCCACCATAGGGCGGTAAAGCCGGCGTGCTGCGCCAACTGCGAACCTCCGATCGGGCCGATCACCTGAGCGACCGACCAGGCGATGGTATAGAGTCCCGCATACTGCCCGCGGTTGGTCACAGAGGTCCTCGATATCCAGAATGAGTTCATGAAGGGCATCGAGCCTATTTCGCCAAAGGTAGTCAGGATCATGCAAAAGAAGGCCGCGACCACGACAGGCGGCAGGACATTCAGCAGCATATAGGAGACGCCGACCACGATGACGCCAAAAAAGATATAGAAAAGATTCTCCCTTTTACCCTCCAGTTTGAAGACCAGCACCATCTCGAGCACAGTGATCAGCAGACCGTTGAGGGTCATCAGCAGCCCGATCATGTATTCCGGCATGTGCAGCCGCTCTTTATAATATACGGGCAGCGTGGAGAACAGCTGGAAAAAGCCACAGCCGAATACGATCGTATAGGCTACAAAACGGAGGTAGACAGCGTCGCGGTACGGAGAAAGCGCGGAGCTCTTCTCCGATGCCAACCGGTGTTCGGGTACGGCGGAGGTCTGCAGCGGGAGGAACCACCGGAGCAGCAGGACGGCCGCGAGATTGGTCGCCCCGTCCACCCAGAACAGCAGGTGATAGTTGATATTGGCCAGGATACCGCCGATCGCCCCGCCCACGGCCCAGCCGAGGTTCACGGCGAGACGGTTCAGGGAATACGACCGGGTCCTGTTCTCGGGGTTGCAATAGTGCGCGATGGCAGTGGAATTGGCGGGCCGGAAGGCTTCGTTGACGACGCTTAACAGGAAGGTGCAGGTGCAGATCAGCGGATAGCTTTTCATCTGACCCAGGACCATGAACAGCACACCGCCGCCGGCGAGCGTGGCCCACTGTACCCGCTGGAAGCCAAACCGGTCCGTCAGCCTTCCCCCGATGAATCCGCCGCAAACCGCCCCAAAACCAAAGATGCCCATGACGAACCCCGCCTGGCCGATGCTGTAGCCGGACGAGGTGAGGTAGATCGTCATGAATGGGATGACCATCGTGCCGCTGCGGTTGACGAGCATCACGAGCGACAGCAACCAGGTCGACCTCGATAGACCGCTGTATGCATTCTGATATAGAGAAATGGTGCGCGCAAGCATGACGGTGCAAAATTAAAAAACCCGCCTTTTCGGGGCGGGCTTTATTATACAAATGGTTTGTATCATTTACTTCCGCCGAATACTTTTTTGAGTAGATCATCCACCTGAGCCGCGGGGTTCTGACGAATATTCTTCTCTTCTGCTGCGACATAGTAGAATACGCCGTCCAGCGTCTTTTGCGTAGCATAGCCGGACAGGTCGGGGTTGACTTTCTTGACCAGCGGCAGCTTGTTGTAGGTCTCGAACAGCGTCTTCCAGTATTTTGTTGCGCCGGTCTTCTGCAGCGAAGAATCTATGACGGGATGAAAAGCCGCCGTCAGCTGCGTAGTTGTGCTCTTCCGCAGGTAGCCGGTAGCGGCAGTGTCGGAGCCCTTAAGGATACCTAGTCCGTCGGAGACGGTCATATTCTTAATAGCGCCGAGGAAAATGGGAGCGGCGGATTTTGCGGCGTCCTCGGCGGCCCGGTTGAGGCTGAGGATCGCTTCGTCACACTGTTTGCCAAAACCAGCGCTGCGGAGAGTCGATTCGACCTTCGCGGCCTCCGGAGGCAGGAGTATCTTTACGGCTGCATCTTTAAAGAAGCCGTCAGCGGCAGACAGTTTGTCAGTGCTTTTGGATGTACCACGGGACAGGGCCTCTTTCAGACCAGCCACAATATCATCAGAACTAAGGCCTTTACCACCACTTTTCACACTGCTGAGCGCGCTTTTGGCCTTTCCGAGGAGGCCTCCCTGTGCGTGCGCCATCATGGCAAAAAAGAGGAAGACGACCAGGGCATAGGAAAATTTTCTCATTCAAGGATATTTTGAGTTATCAATAGGGGTTCAAAAATAGGATCAAATCCTGATAAAGTAATGTTAACTAACGCCCGGGAAGGGCATTTATTGCGAGTAATTGCCCGTCAATACATTACGAAGAAGTACGATAATATCCTACCTTTGCGCGACAATTCTAATACCATGAACATAAGCAAAAAAATTATCTTTTCTGTTCTACTCACATCCGCAGGTCTCTCTGTCCTTGCGCAAACAAAGCCGGCGACCCGGACCAGGCCGGCGTCAGCCAGCAAGCCCGCCGCAGCAAAGACAGCGGCAGGCACCGTCGCGCTGAAGACTGCCGAGGACTCCCTGAGCTATGCTATCGGCGTCAGCGTCGCCAATTTCTACAAGCAAATGAACATCACGAAGATCAACTCTTCCCTGGTCACCCGCGCCATCAATGACGTCAACATAAAAGGCAAGCCGCTCATGGACGACCAGCAGTGCAATATGGTCATGAGCAGCTATATCCAGAAAGTGAAATCCGAAAAAGCAAGCGGCAACAAGAAGATCGGTCTTGACTTCTTAGCCGCCAACAAGAACAAGCCCGGCGTCGTAACGCTGCCCAGCGGCCTCCAGTATTCCATTATCAAAGCAGGTACCGGTCCCAAACCCGCGCTAACGGATATGGTCAGAGTGCACTATCATGGTACGCTGATCGACGGGAAGGTATTCGACAGCAGCGTCGAAAGAGGACAGCCCATCGAACTGGCCGTCAACGGCGTCATCCCCGGCTGGACCGAGGCGCTGCAGCTGATGCCCGTCGGCAGCAAATGGAAGCTCTTCATCCCCTCCAATCTGGCCTATGGGGACCAGCAGGCCGGCCCGATGATCGCTCCCGGCTCGACGCTGATCTTCGACGTGGAATTGTTGGATATCGTCAAGAAGCCGGGTGCTGCTCCGGATAGCACCGCAAAGCCGGACAGCACTTCGCACTAATTGAATTTCCCGCTACGGAACAACAGATCCGTCGCTTGTAATATTTTCGCTTTTAGTTTGGGATTATAGCCGGGATGCGTTTGCAGAAAATCCCGCACGATCTGCGCTTCGGCCGGTGTCCGGCACCAGCCGAAGCTTGCCTGCAGCCAGCTTTGGGGGAAGAAGACGTCACCGGTCCGTTGGATGTCTTCCAGCCAGTCAAGAGAAGGCTGCAGGTATTTTTTTGCCGTGGCCGCCCTTAATGGATGGTGGAGATAGGTCAGGGCAGCGAGCACCCAGGCCTCCTTCCGCCGTGCTTCCGGCTTTCGCAGTGAGAAGAACAGGCTGTCGCGCTCGGCTTCGCTGCCCGAAAGGGCGGGCATCAGGAACAGCAGGCGCTGCCGGCGGTCTGTATTGTTGATGCGCGCCAGCTGCTCTTCTAAAATTCCTTTGCTATCCGGATAGTCCCGCAGCGCCAGCGCCGCCGCAAGGCTGGTATAGTCGTCCTCCGTCAGGATGACGCCGGCCGGCGGACGACGGTCGCGCCAGATAACGAAGATCGTGTCCATCGCCACGCGGGTCGTCGCGATATTCGTAAAGGCCCGGAAAAGGAGCTTTTTGTTGTTGCTGGCTTCCGCGTTCTGCATTGCCAGCCAGAGATATTGCTCTGAAATGCCTGCTGTTGAGTCCCGACGAATGCGGGACTGAAAACGCCAGAAAGCAGATTGCCATTGCTCGAGAATTATGTTGAGGACCAACTCGTCAGTCTCGCCAAAGCGGAAAGTATAGTAGTTCAATAGTTGCCACGGAGCAAATCCATTACCGTTGAGCATGTTCTCATATAGATTGATGAATGTCGCGGCCCTCATCACGGACGTATTTCCGTATGGATAACCTGGTCTTCCACTGCTGTCAGCCATACCGTATCTGGCGAGTAGATTGTCATCGATAGGAAACACCCCATACCCGCGACCGTCGGAATTAAAAAGAATATACTTCGGCGCTGCCCTCCCCGCGACACCTGCCACGTGCACAAGGGCAGCATTGCTGCTAACCTCAATCTGCTCCACACCGCCTTCTCCAAACAGCGCCACACTAAACTTCTGCGGCCACACCTTCTTCGACCCGTCCTCTCCCAACTGACGAACAATAAGATCCGCAACCTTCCCATTTTTCACTTTCATCTCATACGTGAACTTCGGCCGGCCGGCCCCATTGACCCATACGGCATTCCATGCGGTGAGATCGAGCCTGGTATGCGGCTGCAGAGATTGTATCAGATCGGGCCAGGTCGCGTTGCCTCCCGCAAATTTCTTCAGATAATCCCTTAACCCGTCGCGGAACGAGTCGGCGCCCATCAGCCCCTCCAGCTGGCGCATCACGATCGGCGCCTTATGGTAGATGATATTCCCGTACAGCGAACCCGCTTCGTTGAGATTGTCCAGCTGCTGCCGTATCGGATGCGCACCCGCGCTGCGGTCGACGCTATAGGCCGCCGGATAGTGATCGGTCAAAAATTTGAGATCATAATTATTATCCGGCAGCGTGAGGTTACTGATCTTGTCGGCCATAAAATTTGCAAAGACCTCTTTCATCCAAACGTCATTGAACCAGGTCATGGTAACCATATCTCCAAACCACATGTGCGCCGTCTCGTGCGATAGCAGATTGCTCCGGCTGATCAGCTGCTCGCGCGTAGCCCCCGAGTCGAGGAAGAGGGTACTCGCCTTGTACTGGATAGCGCCGGGATGCTCCATTCCGCCGAATTGAAAATCGGGGATCGCGACGAGATCGAATTTCTGAAATGGATAGGCGATACCGGTATAGTCCTGCATGAATCGCAGGGCCTGCCCCTCGATACGAAAAATGGAGTCGATGCTGAACCGGAGTTTGGCCTCGTCCGTCTCGCGGTAGAGCAGATGCACGGTGCGCCCGTCGATGGTCCGGGACGTGTCGGAGAACCGCCCCGCCGCAAACGAAAAAAGATAGGTGCTGATCCGGTCCGAGGGACGAAAAGACACCCGACCGTCACCCCCATCTGCCAGGGCCCCATTGGAGATCGCCTTCCAACCCGCGGGCATCGTCAGCCTCAGGGTAAAAACCGCCTTGCAATCCGGCTGGTCAAAACAGGGAAACACGGTACGTGCCCTGTCGGGCACCAACAAAGTATACAAGAACTCACTATTCCGGTTGAGCGCCGCGTCGGCTGAGACGAACGAAACCCCGACAAAATTGCTTCCCTGCCGCAGCAGCGACGCCGGCAGCAACAGGTGCTCGTTTATTACCGTGGCGGGGATCTCCGACCCGTTGAGAGACAATTTAGCGACCGACCTCCCTTTGAAATCCAACAGCAGCGGCTCCCCGTTGAGGCGACCCTTGTCCAGATCAAAAACCATCTTTTCCTCCCCCCCAACGGGCTGAGTCCTTTCCTCCGGAAGATGGAATGACAGCTCATACCGGATATCCTTCAGACAGGCGCTCCGCAGCTGCGCGAGCCTTAGGGAGACCCCGGCCCCCTCCTGCCCCATCGCATGTAAACCAAAGAAGAATAACAGGATAAAAGAAGCCGGTCTAAGGATCATAAGAGAAAATTGAAGCTGGAAAATACGGCATTTTGGTGGTAAATTGGGTCATGCTAAAGACCTTCTTCCTGCTAGTGATCCTAACCCTCTGTCGTTTGCCCCAGGACGTGCGGGTGATCACCTACTCAAACAACAGGACGAGCCAAAAAGACTATGAAAGCCTTAGCTTTTGGATAAAAAGCAACCAGCGGGCGTATATCAGATACGCAAAGGGCTCGAACGACGAAGTCGACATCAGCTGGGCCGGGCCGGACTCCGCCAACGGCAGGAAAGGTTTCCGGCTCAAAGGACCGGCGGATACGCTCAGCTGGCTGTTGGTGCAACAGGGTAACGCCATAAGGATCACCGACCGAAAAGGCAGGCAAAAAGAGCTGCGATGGGAGAATGAAGCCGGCGCGACGGCCGATAGCGCCTGCTCTATTTGCGCAAAGAACGAAAGCCAGGCGATGGCCTGGCTTCAGAAATATTTTTTTAGGTAGGCTATCTCTGCCCGGAGCCGTTGTCCTTGTCTTGCCCGGCCTTCTTTCGCAGCTGCTCCAGCAGCTGCAGCCCCAGCAGACCGCTGATCGGACTGCCTCCGTCGCCATTGCCGCCGATAAGGATATCGGGCATGATCTTGATGCGCTGTTCACCGATAGATTCCATCACCTTCAGCTGGGTAAAGTTGTCACCACCCATCGCCTCGACGGCCAATTTGTAGGATTCGGCGGAAGACTTTCCGATGGCCAGTATCTTTTCCGCCTCGGCATTACCCGTCAACGAAATCTTCTCGGCATCGGCCTTCGCCAGCCATTCTATTTTCTCGGCGTCTGCTTTGGCGAGCAGCCTTGTCTTCTCTGCTTCGCCGCTGGCCAACAGCTTGAGCCGGTCGGCTTCCGCGTTGGCCTGGAGACGGACACTGTTGGCGTCACCGGTGGCTTTTTTCACGGCGGCGTCGGCGATGCGCTCTGCGATAAGTACGCCCTGGTCGGCTTTGACGATCTCTTTCTGGATATCGGCGATCGCCGTTTCCTTCTCCAGGCTCTGGCGGGTCTCCTGCGCCTTCATCTGCGTATCATAGGTGACCTTTTGCTCTTCGGCGATCTTGCGGTCGGTAAGCGTCTTCATCAGGCTTTCCGGCGGAACGATGTCCCCGATCAGGGTGTCCACGCCGTGCACGTTGTATTGCTCGAGCACGCGGCCGATATGCTCCCGGGCCGCCTGCTGTCTTTCCTTACGCGCGCCGAGGAAGGAGATGACGTCACTGTCCTGCGCCGAGTTGCGGAAATAGTTGCCGATAGTAGGCTCCAGCACCTGGCTGACGAGATTGACCATATTGCCAAAACGCGCGATGACCTTGGGCGCCTCGGTATTGGGGATATGAATGATCTGGGCGACGTCCAGGTTGAAGGGGAAGCCGTCCTTGCTTCGCACCGTGATGGTCGACAGATTCTTGTCCAGCTGATGCGCCTCGCTGCGGGCGCTGGCCCAGTTGAGGACGAGGTTGGTGGTAGGCACCATCTCCACCTTCAGGATATACGGGTTGATCGGATATTTCCCCGGTCCCAGCGGCTCCGCCCATACGCCCTTGTTGCCTTTGGCGACGATGTTGCCGTGCTTGAATTCCACACCGCTGAGGTCTTCGCCTTCGCTGCCGACAAAGGAGATGACCACGCCCACATAACCGATGGGGATCTCGGTCATCTTGACCATATCCACTTTTAGGAACCAGGGATTAAAGAAATAAGAGCCCGCCAGTATCACCTGCTCCTGCAGGCCTTTGAAGCCGCCGTTGGAAAGGAACAGGTCCGCGTCCTGGAATTTATTGTGCTCGCCGACGATGCGTCCTGCTATCTGTCCTTCTTCCAACGGCCGTCCTTCCAGCGTCGTAACGATGCCAACGGCGTTGTCGGGAACGCTGACCATATCGGCGATCTCCACTTCAAATAAGAAGGTGTTGATGCGGTACGAACCCGGGGTAATAAATGCGGTCTGCCGGCCTTTACGGCCGCCATTCCGAAGAAAGGCCTCCGCATCCTGGAAGGAGTCGCAGGGCACTTTGCGGGCAAGTATGGCACCCGTCTCCAGCTCGGCGCCGTCGCGAGCGAGCACCAGACCGATCTTACCCGTGGGTATGACAGTGAAAGGCTCGAACTTGATCACGTACTGCCAGAACCATTTCCCGAAATAGACGCCGGGCGCCAGGGTCTGCGCCTGAAAACCGGCCTCGCCTTCGGTAGCGATGATCCGTCCTTCCGGCAAAGACTGGCGGCCAACGAGCTTAAATTTTTTGGTAACGAGGCCGATACGATCCTCCGGAACGATAATAACGCCAAAAAACACGCGAAGGATGATACGGTAAAGGATAATGCAGAGTACGGGAATGCCGATGATCAATATCCATTTGATCATCACCGGGGAAGAGTCCATAATATAGAAGTTTAGGTTTTAGCAGGTCCGAATATAATATAACGGATCGACATACAAAGTTTGTGCAAAGACGATCGCATCGCAAAAGGAATAAGGATGAGCGGTAGACAAAAAAACCGCCCCGGCAAACCAGGGCGGCCTTACTATTTAGAGCCAGGATAATCAATTGACGACCAGCACTCTCGTAGGCGTCGGATAGACGATGGTACCGTCATCCAGCGTGATCCGGAAGTAGAACCGGTTGACCAGCTCGGTGTTCAGCTTGAAGGCTTCCTTGGGATAGACAGTATGATAGACGCTCAGCGAGGTCTTGAACGTCACAGTAGCCCCGCTGCCGGGAATGACAGGTACCGGGTAGAAACCAGAGCTGCCCGTGCTCTGGATCGCCGCATAGCTGGAAGAGGTCGCGACTTTGGTGATCTCTTTTATCGTGCGCCCCGCAGCGGAGGCAAGGACCATATTGATCGTAATGCTGCTGTCTCCGCCGACGCTGGCGGTTACGGTCGGATCCGGGCGGAAGCCAACCGCATTCTGTACGCTGATCGGCGCGTCGCCCCCGTTGTATGCGGAATAGTTGGGACCAAATCCATTTTGCTTCGAACAGGAGCAAAGCAGGGCCGCGGACAGAACCAGGCCGGAAATTCTTTTTATCATGGGGATCATATATTGTATCATTTATAATGGTTTTTATTTTGCCCACCAGAGCTTCACGTCCACCAGGGGTCTCGGGTTTGGCGCATTGGGATTTGTCGACTGTTCCGTATTGGTATAAGGAAGACGCGTAGGTATCACCGTTGGATCGTCACCGCCGGGGTTGTTGGGCAGGGCCAGGACCGGATACCCGGTGCGGCGATAGTCGTCGAATACTTCAATGCCGTTGCCGATAAATGCGATATACTTTTGCGTGATGATCTGTTTGAGCATATCCTGAGTAGTGCCCGTAAGCGTAACTACAGTGGGGTTGGCGGCAAAGTAGGTTGCGATGTCTGAGGAGGACATGCCCACTTTTGTCATCGAGGCCTTGATACCCGCCTGGTAGTAGGCATTGGGGTCTCCCGGTGTACCCAGGATCAGCGCTGCCTCCGCAAGGATGAACTGGGCCTGGAAATTGGTCAGCAGGCGGATCGGCGCGTTGCCCGTCACCCCGATCAGGTAGGTCCCGTATTGAGACCTGTTGGCCACCGCCGGCGCCACGGCGTTGCTGCCATTGTCGAACCCTACGAAT
Organism: Bacteroidota bacterium; assembly: GCA_018267585.1. Taxonomy (GTDB): domain Bacteria; phylum Bacteroidota; class Bacteroidia; order Chitinophagales; family Chitinophagaceae; genus Puia. The sequence goes on along the minus strand of JAFDYE010000046.1, from coordinate 12,439 downwards.
GCGCCGTTAGGCTTGGTGAAGAACTTCGCCAGCCGCAGGGTATCGTTCAGGCCGTTCATCAGGTTTAGAAGACGCAGGCTGAGCATCTGGTCACCGGTGCGGTTGACATAATTGAAGTTGTAGATGGGGTTCTGATTGCCGGTGCCGGAACCGAACGGCACTTCGAAATCCAGGCTGTTGTCGTTGATAAAGTTGTTGCCCGAGAGCACGCCGCTGATAACGGATTTCGCGAGGGTAGGATTGGTATTCGTCAGCATGATGGCGAATTTCAGCAGCAGCGTGTTCCCCATTCTCTTCCACTTGGTAATATCCCCGCCATAGACGATATCATCGGTCTTGGGCTTGAAGAAGCTGGTCTTGTCCAGGTCTGCCATCCCGCTGGCTACCAGGTCGAACAGGCTGCGAATGCCGAGCGAAGGATTGCCCTGGTAGATATCCTGCACCTTGTCGAAGCGGGGATAAAGATAGGTAGACGGCTGCCCCGCCTGGGAATAGGGAACGTCCCCCCAGATATCCGTCGCGAGCGAGAAGGCATAGGCCATTTCCAGCTTGGCAATTCCCGAATATACCGGGCTGGTGGCCGAGTCCAGATTGATCAGGGTCTGGCAGTTGTTGATGCTGCCGCCGTATATCTCGCCATTCCACTGGTTGTCAAAGGCGCCGCTGAAATTGTAGACGTCGTAGCCCTGTGTCTGGTTGGCTACGCCTGCGATATGCTGCATGATCGCAGAGGTGGCGCGGTCCAGGTCATTGCTGTTGGCGAAGGCGATGCCGATGGTCGCCGTCGGCAGCAGTACCGTGGACGGCACCGTTTGCGGGTTATTCGGACTGGTATTGACGTTGAGATATTTCTTGCAGGAGCCTGACAGCAGGGCCGCCGGCAGCAAATAGATCAAAAAGTTCTTATAACGCATGTTCTGAATTTTAGAGTTTATTACAGCGATACTTTCAGGTTGGCGCCGATGGTCCTGGCATTGGGAGCGCCCTGCAGGTCGAGGCCGCGGATATTGCCCGCGCCCTGCGTGTTGATCTCGGGATCGAAAAAGGTGTTCGGAGCGACGTGAAATACGTTGTTTGCAAAGACAGATACCCGGACATAGTTGATATGCCATCCCTTGACGAGTCGAGAAGGGAGGTCATAGCCCAGTGACAGTTCCCGCATACGGAATACCGTTGCATCATAGACGTTGAACTCGCTCTGCAGACCGCCCATCACTCCCCAGTAGGTCTGGGCCGGTATCTGGATATTGTTCTTGACGTATTTCCCGCCGGAAAGTATCTCACCCGGCAGTATCCATGGCTGCTCGCGGTCTTTCGCCGTCTCAATCCAGGCGCCGCGGGATTTGTAGGCGGCCGCCGTAAAGGACAGTATCTGTCCTCCTTTTGTAAAGTCGAAGGTGAAACCCAGGTTAAAGCCCTTATAGCGGAACGTATTCGTCAACCCCATCGTGTATTCCGGATTGGGGTTGGACAGTACCTGGTTGGCGATAGTGGTGGCATAGACACCGGTACCCGCGTTGATCAGGCGGGCTCCCGTTGCGCTGTCGCGCGGGATCAGACCACCGATGATCACGCCGTAGGGCTGGCCGACCTTGATGGAAGGTATCGAGCCGATAAAGGCGCTGCCCGGTATGCTAAAGCTGGTGATGCCGGGAGCGATCGAGGTGACCTTGTTGACGATCTTCGTAAAGTTCGCAGAGATATCCCATTTAAAGGCGGGCGTAGCGACAGGGGTTACCGTGACCAGCAGCTCGACGCCCTTGTTGGTCATCCTGCCTGCATTGACGGTCTTGGTCTGGTTGCCCGTCGACGGGGGTATGCCCACATTGAATATCTGGCTGGTGCTGACCGTATTGAACCAGGTTGCGTCAACGGATACCCTGTTCTTCCAGAAGCCCAGGTTTACTCCTGCCTCGTACGAAGAGGTGAATTCCGGCGCCAGCGTCGAGTCGGCTATATTGGAGTTGAGCGTAAAGCCCGGGATAGAGCCATAAGGGAAATTGAAGTTGGCCACGTTGTTGCCATAACCCGCTTTGACAAAGGTATTGCTCAGGAGATAGGGCGGCGCGTCAGAGCCGACCCTCGCATAGCTTGCCCGTATCTTGCCATAGCTAAGAATGTCGGACTGCACCTTGAAGGCGTCTGTAAATACAAATCCGGCGTTGACGGAAGGATAAAAGAACGTATTCTTGAAGGTAGGCAGCGTCGAACTCTGGTCGACCCGGCCGGTCAGCTCCAGAAAAAGATAATTGCTGTAGGCAAGGGACAGCTGCCCGTAGTATCCCAGCAGGCGCTGCAGGTTGGTCACTTCCGTCGAGCCGATGTTAAAATTGGCGCCGGTGCTCACATTGAAGAACCCGGGTATGGATATCTGGTCGGCCTGCACGGTCACCGTCTGGCTGCGGCGCTGGTTGATGTTCTGACCCAGCAGCCCCGAAACGCTGAGGTCTTTTATAAACACGTCGTTCTTATGCGCGGTGATGATCAGGTCTCCGTTGAGTTCGCTGCGGAAGATGGTGCTTTCCAGGTCCTGTCCGGCCGGCACGCGGGCGGATGTAATGGCAAACACCTGTTTGCGGCGGTCGGTATATGCGTCTATACCAAGCCGGTAGCTTACGTTCAGCCAGGGGGCAAGATCATAGCCCAGCGTTACGCTGCCCAGCGTACGGGTAAGATTGCTTTTGAGAGGATCGTTATACGAGTCGAAGTAGGGGTTGTCCTGGCCAGTGATGGGCCAGTTGTTCGAGCCGTCCGGGTTTTGATAGGTATGCTTCGTCTTATATCCCGTGAGGTCGATGCTTCGGGCCAGTCCCAGCACTACGGCCAGCGCGCTGGCGCCGTTGCCGCCCAGGATCCCGTTCTGCAGCGTATTGGTGAACGTGATAGATCCGCCGAGGTGTATCTTGTCGCGGAAGACCGTATTGCCGCCAAACTTCACGTCAGCCCTTTTCAGAGAGGTGTTGGGCAGGATCCCGTTCTGCGAAAGATAGCCCCCGGACAATGTAAAGTTCTGTTTGGCATCGCCTCCGTTGATGATAAGGCTATTGTCCGAGATCGTTCCCGTCTGCCAGAAGTCGTTGATGTTATTGGGGTAGGCCTGGTAGGCCACCGGCTGCCCGCCGACAAGCAGGCCGTTGGCAGCAGTGGGAGTCGTACCGAACTTTGGTCCCCAGGAATTGCCGGAGGACGGGTTGTAGACTCCGTTAGTCCCCTGCCCATACTGGTTCTGTGTTTTGGGAAGTCCCTCGGCATTCTGCCGGCTATAGGAAGTGCCGGCTATGATCTCGGTCCTGCCTCCTGCCCCGCCCTTCTTGGTGGTGATGATGATGGCTCCCGCGGCGGCGCGCGAACCATAGAGGACGGCTGCCGCGGGGCCTTTGAGAATATTGACCGACTCGACATTGTTGAGGTCGATGTCCAGCGCCCGGTTGGCGGGCTGGTTATCGCCCAGGGTCCCGTTGGGCCCGCCGTTGGTGCGGTCTACGTCGTTGCTGATGGGAATGCCGTCCACTACGAACAGGGGCTGGTTGCTGCGGGTGAAGGACGTAATGCCCCGGATATTGATATTGACGGAGGCGCCGGCGCTGCCGCTGGCGCCGGTGATATTTACGCCCGAGACCTTGCCTTCCAGCGCATTGACGAGGTTGACCGTGCCCTTGTCCGCAAGCTGGTCGCCGCCTAATTTCTGGGTGGCATAGCCAAGAGACCGCTTGTCGCGCACGATGCCGAGGGACGTGACCACGACCTCGGAAAGGGTCTTGTCGGAACTGATCAGGGAGATGTTGACCGTCGTGCGGCTCGTCACGTCCACCTCCTGCGTGGTCATGCCGATGGCCGAGACGACAAGCGCCTTTGTGTTCGCGGGAGCGCTGATGGAAAAGCTGCCGTCAGCCTGTGAGCTGGTGCCCGTCTTTGATCCCTTGATCAGGATGCTGGCATTTGGAATTGGTTTTCCTTCGGGGTCCAGTATTTTTCCTGTGATCGTTCGATTTTGCGCAAGAAGGCTCACAGATAGCAATAGCATGCTACCCGCCAAAAGCAGTAGTTTTCTCATGTGAGTTGTTTTGGTTAATTATGTTTGGTAACTAAATATAACCTAAACCCCCGCGAGATTTTAGCAAGATCCTACTACTTATTTCCGGAGTATATTACTAACAAAATCGCCTGGTAAGTATTTACTTGTAGAGCAATTCGTAGTATTCGTGCGCCATGCGGCCGGCGTCGAACTGGTAGCGGACGTCCCGCATGCCGTTCTTGGCGATCTGACGCCAGGTATCGTATTTCTCGTAATATAGCGGCAGCATCTCCTGCTGGAGTATCATCAGCAGCTTTTCATAGTCATAGTCGTCCTGCTGCTCCACGTGCATATTGGCATAGTCCGCCTTGGGTACGACAAAACCGTTGTTGCCGTGGTTGATGAACTCCGGTATCCATCCGTCGTCGGTAGAGAAGTTGACGGCGCCGTTCATGGCAGCTGTCATGCCGCTGGTGCCGGAAGCCTCGCGGGGCACCCGCGGGTTGTTGAGCCAGCAGTCGGCCGCCTGTTTGAGGCGTTTGGACAGGGACATCTCATAGCCGATGAGGACCGCGACATTCTTGTATCCCTTGCTCAGATGGACGAGGTGATTGAATTCGTTGATCGCGGGATAGTCCATCGGGTATGGCTTGCCGGCCCAGATGATCTGGACGGGATATTTCGCGTCGTTGACCAGCTGGTTGAACCGGTCCATATTCCTGGTAAGGAATCCTGCACGCTTGTAGCCGGCAAAGCGACGGGCCCAGACGATGGTAAAGACATTCGGGTCGAAGACCTTCCCCGTCTGATCGGCGACGATCTCAAAGCTCCTTTTCTTCATGTACTTCTTGCGGTCGTCCCACCAGTAGTCATTGCCTTCTTCCATTTTCCGGTAGAGCTCCTTGTCCGCCCAGTAACGCCAGTTCTGCGCATTGGTGATCGAGATGATCGGACAGATGTCCTTATACTTGCTCCACATCGCGCGCGACACGTTGCCGTGCAGTTGGGACACGCCGTTGGCCAGGTGGGCGAATCGCAGCGCCACCAGCGAGTGATTGAACGCGTCGTCCTCCAGCCCCGTGAGCTTTTTGACCTCGTCGACCGAAAGGCCACAGAAGTAGCTCATCTTATGACAGAGATAGATATCGTGCTTCTCGTTGCCGGCCTCCTCGGGAGTATGGGTCGTGAAAACCATCCGCTTGCGGACCTCTTCCAGGTTGTGGTTGTATTTCTTGTACAGCCAGAAAGCCGAGCTGATGCCGTGGGCCTCGTTGAGGTGATAGAGCTCGGGTTTAAAGCCCAGCTCGTCTACAAGCTGCGCCCCTCCTACCCCCAGGAGAATGAACTGCGCCACCTTGGTCGCCACGTTCGCGTCATACAGACGGTGGGTGATCGTCTGCGAAACATAGTCGTTCTCGGGCACATCGGTGCTCATGAGGAACAGGGGCGCGCTTTTGAACGTCTCGGGGTTGAGATAATAGACCTTGACCCATACCGGGTGGTCGTGAATGTTCACCTGGAATTTGATGCCCGTATCTTCGAGAAAGCTGTATTGTTTTTCCATCCAGGTGACCTGCAGGGTCTGGTCCTGGTTGCGGGCCTGATCATAGTAGCCATATTTCCACAGGATCCCTATATTGATCATGTTCTGGCGTAATTCGTAGGCGCTGCGCAGGTGCGACCCCGCCAAAAAGCCCAGTCCGCCGCTGTAGATCTTCAAAGGCTGATGCACGGCAAACTCCATCGAGAAATAAGCGACCTTCTTCGAGTACCGATCGTCCACGGCGTAAGGCACAACATAATTTTTAAAGCTCATAACAAATCCAAATAATATTTAAACTATATGTAAAAACTACGCAATGTTAAACCGCGGGAAAAAAATTTCAAAAAATATTATTTTTTCCCGCAATATCATCCTAAGTCGGTAGCCGACTCCGTCGGTTTAACGTTTTATCTCCTTTTCAATTGTACGGCAGGCTTTTGGCGGTCTTCCGGGGCTTTCTTCAGGCTTTATTTGTCCTGACCGGCTGCCTCGCAGCAGGCTTTGGCCTGGTCTCCCCTTTTCGCCTTTCGAAAAAGCCCTCAAAAAAGCATTTAATATCCCGGTGTACGCCGCAGCCGCCCAGCTCTTTCAGCGTGACCCCGCTGGCGCCAAAGGAAAATTCGATCGCGCAAGGGTCTGAATAGGACTTATAGCGGGCGATACCGGGCGCAACGAATCTGGCTTCACCCTTCAGCTCGCCGTTGCAGGTCGCGTCGTCTTTCTCGAAATGGATAAAGAACAGGATCCGGGTAGCGTCCCTGCCATCACGGATGGCAACGACATTCCGCTTGTTCTGCGCATAGTCGCCGGAGAACTTGTGCCTGCGGGGCAGGGTATCGATGGGATTAAAGATCGGAGGTATTTTCGGTTTGGATTCGTTGGACTCCGTCAGGATGAGCACAAAGCCGCTCTCTTCGCTAAAGATATAGGCGTCCCGCTTATACAGCAGCTGCCCGCCGGCTTTTCGCTGATGGGAGACCGTGAGCGTATACTTGTTGTCCATTCCCGCCATGCCGGTGACGCCGGGCTCGTTGTCTGAATACAGGACGGGGCGGGCGGCGGAGAAATGGTTCTTCTTGTCAAAACAAAGCACGTAGAGTATCCGGCGGTCTTTGGTCGTGCCCTTTACGAACAGGTAGGTCTCCTGTTTGGGCACCTTGACCTTGCCGATAGCATAGAGATGGGGATGGGCGTCCTTTCCAAACCAGCGGGTCAGCACGCTATCGGGGATGAGGCGGGAAAATAGCTTGTTGTTGATGACGGCGCCGGCCGGCTCCTTGTGCCGGAATATCGTATCGGTGACCTGATAGGGCAATTTAAGGGGGGAGACCAGTTCGAGGAACTCAGGGATGCCAACCTCCTCATCGTTCTCAGCCAGGGACGCCTTTTTGCTTTTGCACGAGAAGAATAACACCGACAAGACGATCAGCAACAGGTATTTATTCATAACTCCATATTTGGACTCCATCCGGTTCCGACTCTAAAAGTAAACATTCGGGGCAAAGATCGGGCCGCGCCGGGTGTTTTTTTCCAAAAAATTAATTTAGATTTGTCTAAATTTAATTTTCGACAAACCAAAAACGGGCATTTGCGCGCCTTGCACGCGATCAGTTATGATATCGGTCAGCAAAGAGAACCACCTCAAAGCCATTTTTCACCTCCAGCAGGAGAAGGGTCTCGTCACCACCAACGAGTTGGCGGCGGCCCTTCAGACCCGTCCTGCCTCCGTAACAGACATGCTAAAAAAGCTGAAAGACCAGAAGCTGCTCATCTATGAGCGCTACAAGGGTTTCAAGCTGAGCGGCGAAGGGAAGAAGGCCGCGGTGCAGGTCATCCGGAAGCACCGTCTCTGGGAATATTTCCTGGTGGAAAAGCTTCAGTTCGGCTGGGAAGAGGTGCACGAGATCGCCGAAGAGCTGGAGCATATCAGCAGCAAGAAGCTGGTCGACCGGCTGGATGCCTTCCTCGGCCATCCCGAGACCGATCCGCACGGCGACCCCATCCCTGACAGCCAGGGCCGCATCCATTCCCGGCGGCAGGTGTGCCTGGCAGAGCTGCCCCTCAACAGGGAGGTGCAGGTCACCGGTATCGCCAGCCAGACTGCGGAGATGCTCGAAATATTACAGCACAACCATATCCGGCTGGGTACCCGGCTGGAGATCAAAAAGAAATTCCCATTTGACGAATCCCTGGAGGTCAAGATCCGCAACCGGCCACTGGTGACGATCAGCGCCCAGGTGGCAAAAAATGTACTGGTAAAAGATGACGAACCACTGGCAGAAAAACGTTAGTCTAAGCGAGGTGCACGGCAGCATCGATACGACCGCCCGGAAAGGTCCGTGGTGGCGACAGCTATTTGTATTCTTCGGACCGGCCTACCTGGTGAGCGTAGGCTATATGGACCCGGGCAACTGGGCGACAGACCTGGCGGGCGGCAGCCGATTTGGCTACTCGCTGCTCTGGGTGCTCCTCATGAGCAACGGCATCGCCATCCTCCTCCAGAATCTCGCGGCCCGTCTCGGCATCGTACGCGGACGGGACCTGGCCCAGGCCAACCGGGAAGTATACCCGGCCTATATCAATATCCCCCTCTATGTCCTTGCAGAGATTGCCATCGCGGCCTGCGACCTGGCCGAGGTCCTCGGCATGGCCATCGGTCTGCAGCTGCTGACGGGACTGCCCCTCGTGTATGGGGTCTGCATCACGGTGCTGGACACTTTTCTGCTGTTATTCTTACAGCGCCTGGGTATGCGGCGCATGGAGGCATTTGTCGTCGGCCTGATCGCCGTCGTGGGCGGTTCCTTCCTGGTGGAGATACTGCTGGCGCGGCCGGCCTTGAACGAGGTCGTCACCGGCTTTGTCCCAAGGCTCCGGGGCAGGGAGGCCCTGTACATCGCCATCGGCATCATCGGAGCTACCGTCATGCCGCATAACCTCTACCTGCACTCCGCCCTGGTGCAGACCCGAAAGATCAAGCCCGGTGCCGAACATATTCGCAAGGCTCTAAAGATCAACTTTCTCGACAGCGCCGTAGCGCTCAACCTGGCTTTTTTTGTGAACGCGGCGATCCTGATACTGGCGGCTACCGTCTTTTTCAAATCGGGTAATACCGACGTCGCCTCCATCCGGGATGCTTACCGCCTCCTGCCGATGCTGGGGACCCAGCTGGCGCCAAAACTGTTCGCCATCGCCCTTATTGCAGCGGGCCAGAGCTCGACGCTGACGGGCACGCTCGCGGGTCAGATCGTCATGGAAGGCTATCTGCAGTTGCGGATCAACCCCTGGGTGAGACGGCTGCTGACGCGGCTGCTCGCAATCGTTCCCGCTGTCATAGTCATCCTGATCTTCGGCGAGAACGAAGTCGACGATCTGCTGGTGCTGAGCCAGGTCTTCCTCAGCGTCCAACTCGGATTTGCCGTCATTCCACTGATCCATTTCGTAAGCGACCGCAAGACCATGGGTGAATTTACGGCCAGCCCCGCGATCCGGACCCTCGCCTGGGCCGCGGCAGCCCTGCTGGTGTATCTCAATGTCAAATTAGTGATCGAAGAGACGGCGCCGCTCATGGCAGCTCCCGGCCACTTCATCGTGAAGGTGCTGATCGCCCTGGGCGGGCTGGGAGCCATCCTCCTGCTGGCCTATATCAGCCTGCACCCGTGGATCGTCCGCCGCATCCGTCACGCCCAGCTGCGCGTACACCCGCAGGCCGACAGCTGGAACGACTGGTCGGCTCCTGCATTCCGCCACATCGCCATTGCCCTTGACTTTAGCGAGCACGACCAGAAACTGCTCGCCTATGCTATTGGACAGGGCGGCAGCGCCGCCAGATATCTCCTGATCCACGTCGTTGAAAGCGCTTCGGCCCGGATGTTGGGGAAAGAGAGCGACGATTTCGAAACCCGGCAGGATCAGCAGCGGCTCGACCAGTATCAGCTGCTGTTGAACCAGAGAGGCTTCGACGCGCATACGGCCCTGGGTTTCCGCCACCGGAGCCAGGAGATCGCGCGGCTGGCCAAAGAGCAGGGCGCAGACATGTTGGTGATCGGCTCGCACGGACACCGCGGGCTAAAGGACTTTATCTATGGGGAGACGGTAAATGCAGTCAGGCATGAGCTGAAGATCCCCGTCCTTGTCGTCAGCCTGTAAGCCTGCCCTTTCCTCTTATCAGGTGCTTCAGCCGGCTAAAGGTCTCGGGCTTGATATTCAGAAAAGAAGCCAGATACTTCTGCGGCACCCGCTGCATCATCTGCGGATGTTTGCTGACAAAGTCCAGGAAGCGTTCGCGCGTGCTCTTGTTCAGCTGATCGAAATACCTCCGGTCTTTCTTGACAAAGAGCTGGGAGATCAACAGCCGGCCCATCCGTTCGAACTTGGGGATCTTTTCGTAGAGCTCCTCGAGGCTGTCGTAGGAGATGGAGAAGAAAATAGTAGGCTCGACCGTCTCCACTACCGAGCCGGAAGGCAGCCGGTTATGAAAGGACAACTCCGAATGGATGATATGTCCCTCGGTCGCCAGCTGAATGGTAACCTCTCCGCCCGTGCGCAGCGGCAGGTATTTACGCGCCAGCCCGCGCGCAACGATGTTCAGATATCGTTCTGTCTCGCCTTCGCGGATCACTTTGACCTTTTTATCGAACTCCCGGATCTCGATATATGGCAGCAGGATGGCGAACTCCTGTCTGGTCAGCGGAGCGTAGGCCGAAAGATAGTGGTGCAGCCTTTCGAGAGCGGTCTTATGGAAATTGTTGCTCCTGGTCATGTCTGGAAGGATTTGATCACGCCCGGACGCTTCCTGAGGAGGTGCTTCAGTCGACTAAAGGTCTCGGGTTTCATATTGAGATAGGAGGCCAGGTATTTCTGTGGCACACGCTGCATCAGGTCGGGATCGTTCTCTACAAACCGCAGAAAGCGTTCGCGCGCATCCAGGCGCATACACTCCAGCTCCCACTCCTCTTTCTGCAGGACGAATTGGGTCGTGATCAGGCGGCCCAGCCGCTCGACGGAAAAACTCTGCTGGTACAGGCTGTCGAGGTGTTCCCTGCTCATGGAGAGCATCATTGTGGGTTCCAGCGTTTCGATAAAATAGCAGGAAGGATCTCCGGACAGAAAAGAGGCGGACGAGCTGATCAGCTCTCCTTCCCTGGCGATATTGGTGATCACTTCCGTCCGGCCCTTTATAAAATACATCCGCACCAGTCCTTTGACCACAAAGTTCATAAACTGTTCGACCTCGCCGACCCGAAGCAGCTGCTGTCGCTTGTCAAAGCTTCTGACCAGAACCTTTTCCGCCAAAAAAGCAAATTCTTCATTGGTCAGTGCTACGTATCTCGACACATATTGGCGCAACATGTCTAACATAGGTGCTGCAAACATACTAAAACATACCAAAAATGTATAACTGTCCTGTCCCGGAAGCAGGACGGCCGGCGAAAAAAACCCTGCCGCGGGGGAGGGAAATCTGGGCATTATCCCTTACGTTTGTAAGTTTTTGAAAGTAAACAAGCAGAAATATGGCCAAAAAAATTAAAGTAGCAAATCCGGTAGTTGAACTGGATGGGGATGAAATGACCAGGATAATCTGGAAATTTATTAAAGACAAGCTTATTTTACCTTATCTCGACATCGACATCAAATATTACGACCTGGGTGTCGAATACCGCGATAAGACAGACGACCAGGTGACGGTCGACGCAGCCAATGCCATCAGGCAATATGGCGTGGGCATCAAGTGCGCCACGATCACTCCCGACGAAGCACGCGTAAAAGAATTCAATCTGAAGCAAATGTGGAAGAGCCCCAACGGGACGATCCGCAATATTCTCGACGGTACCGTCTTCCGCGAGCCGATCGTGATGAAGAATGTACCCCGTCTGGTCACCAACTGGACGGCTCCCATCATCGTTGGCCGCCACGCCTTCGGCGACCAGTATCGCGCGACCGATACGGTCATCAAGGGCAAAGGCAAGCTGACCATGACCTTTACGCCCGAGGATGGCAGCGCTCCCCAGACCTTCGAGGTTTTCAACTTCAAGGGCGACGGCGTTGCGCTGAGCATGTACAATACCGACGAATCGATCAGGGGATTTGCAAGAAGCTGCTTCAATATGGCGCTGAGCAAGAAATGGCCGCTCTACCTGTCTACGAAGAACACGATCCTGAAGAAATACGATGGCCGTTTCAAAGACATCTTTGAAGATATTTATAAGAGCGAGTTCAAGGCTAAATTCGAGGAGGCGGGTATCGTCTATGAGCACCGCCTTATCGATGACATGGTCGCCAGCGCGCTGAAATGGAACGGTAATTTCGTCTGGGCCTGTAAGAACTATGACGGCGACGTACAGAGCGACTCGGTAGCGCAGGGCTTTGGGTCTCTCGGTCTCATGACCTCGGTGCTGATCACTCCCGACGGCAAGATAATGGAAGCCGAGGCGGCGCACGGTACGGTAACGCGTCACTACCGCGACCACCAGGCCGGCAAGCCTACCTCCACCAATCCCATCGCCAGCATCTTCGCGTGGACACGTGGTCTCGCCTTCCGTGGAAAACTGGACAGCAACCAGGAGCTGATCGACTTCGCCAATGCGCTCGAGGCGGTTTGTATCGAGACAGTAGAAGGCGGCAAGATGACCAAGGACCTGGCCATCTGCGTACACGGCAATAAGGTCGAGCACGGCAAGCACTACCTGTACACCGAAGAGTTCCTCGACGCGATCGACCAGAACCTCCAGAACAAACTGAAGTAGACCACCGATTTTATAGAATTTTCAATTATGCCCCCGCATTTTAACTGCGGGGGCTTTTTATCACCGCTACACATAGCACAGCTTTTCAGATCGAGGAGAACCGGTCGGTTTTCTATTTTGATAAGGTATTATAATTAT
>JAFDYE010000469.1 GCA_018267585.1 Bacteroidota bacterium | reverse complement strand
TCGCAACATCAATTCATAATCAGCCGCCGAACGGAGCCCGAGATTGAAGAGACCGCAGCGGTCATAAACCTCCCGGCGGACAAAAAAAGTGGGGTGGGGCGGCATCCAGCCGAAATAAAAATTACTCATTTTGAAGGGGCCCGACCTCCAGGTCCGCTGGATCCGGTCGAGGTCGTCCGAATAGACGTATTGAAGGTCGGCATAGAAGGCCTGGACCGAAGGGTCCTCAAAGGCCTTCGCCACTTCAGAAAGGACAAGGACATCCGCGTACACGTCATCCGAATTCAATATACCGACGACATCCCCCGAAGCCAGAGCGATGCCCTTGTTCATCGCATCGTAGATACCCCTGTCCTTCTCGGAGACTACCCTCGCGACGTGCGGAAATTCCGATACGATCTCGAGCGTATTGTCCCGGGACCCTCCATCGATGATGATATGCTCCACATCGGAATGGCCCTGGCCACTGACGGACACAAGCGTATCCCTCACCGTAGCTGCGCTGTTATAGGTGGCAGTGACAATCGATATCTTCATTCGCTTATCGGGTAATGACGCAGTTTTCCAGGACGAGCATATCCATGCTGGTTCGCAGAAAGCAATCCAATGCCTGCTCCGGCGAGTTTACGATGGGCTCGTTCTCGTTAAAAGAAGTATTCAGCAGGATCGGAATGCCGGTCTTTTGACGGAAAGTATCAATGAGCCCATAGTACCGGGGACTTACCTGCTTGTCTACCGACTGCAGACGGCCGGTACCGTCGGCATGGGTCACGGCAGGTATCAGATGCCTCTTTTCCATCCGGATCGGAAAGACTTTCTCCATGAAAGGCACCACGTCCGTAACTTCGAAATATTCGCCGACATACTCTTTCAGTATGCTGGGCGCAAAAGGCCGGAAACTCTCCCGCCTCTTGATTTTGCTGTTCAGCAGGTCTTTGGCATCCTGACGGCGCGGATCAGCCAGTATTGACCGGGCGCCGAGAGCGCGGGGACCGAATTCGGCCCGCCCATTGAACCAGCCGATGACCCCGGCGTCGATAAGGCGGTCCGCCACCTTTTCGTAAAGCTCCGCGTCCGTATATCGGGTATAGGAGATATTCCGCGACCGGAGATACCCCTCGATCTCGTCATTGTCGAACCGGCTCCCCGTGTAGGCAGACCAGATAGGTTCCGCACGCGGTTGATCGAGCACCTGGTTATATACATATAGCGCAGCACCCATCGAAATACCGGCGTCGTGTCCAGCCGAAGGAATATAAATATTTTTAAAAGGCGTATTCCTGGTCAGCTTTCCATTGGCGACAGAGTTCTGCGCGACGCCCCCTGCGATGCAAACAGCCGAAAGGCCGGTCCGTTTGTGCAGATGCGTTAAAATGTGGAAGATCAGCTCTTCGGTTATCCGCTGGACCGAAGCGGCCAGGTCCTTATGATATTGCGTCAGCGGCTCGTCCTTTCCCCGTACGGAGCCAAACTCCTCCACCATCCGGGACGAATACAGGGGCGCTACGACAGGGATATGGTCATCCCCATAGCTGACGATACCGCTCTTGGCTGACCGGAAGTATTCCAGCCTCAGCCGGAACAGGCCATTGGGCAGAAACTCCAGCACCCTCCGTAGACGATCCACGTGCTCCGGCTTGCCATAAGGAGCCAGCCCCATGACCTTGTATTCGTCTCCATAGTGCGGAAAACCAAGCAGCTGGGTAAAAGCAGTATAGAAGAGACCGACACTATGAGGGAAATCCACGGAGTCGAGCACGTTTATCTTGTTGCCCTTCCCCACACCCAGCATCGTTGTTGTAAAATCACCCGAACCGTCGATGGACAGCAAAGCCGCCTCCTCGAATGGAGAGGCAAAAAATGCAGATGCCAGATGGCTGCGGTGGTGCTCGATCTGGTGGATTCTGGCCCTGAAAGCCTTTTCGTCGATGGCCCCGTCGATCAATTTGAGCTCCGTTTCCAGCGAAGACACGGCTTTTGCATTCTGCAGCCGGTCAGCCACAGCCTTCAACCCGCCCCCCGGGTTCTTTAACATGAACAGGATTTTCTTCGATAGTTTGGCATAGGGGTCCCTTCCTATGGCGACATGGTCTACCTGCGACAGGCTTATTCCGGCCTCGCGCAGACAAAATTCAACGGCAAGGGATGGAAAGCCCGCCCAGTGCTTAATACGGCGGAAACGCTCTTCTTCAGTAGCGGCGATCATGATCCCATCCTTAAAAATTGCGGCAGACGAGTCAGCGTGATAAGCGTTGATCCCTAAAATGTACATTCTGAATTGATTTTTTTACCTCTTGGAACAGCCGGGGCAAATGTACTTCATTTTGTACCCCGGGAGAAAACAGAAATAGCTGTTTTTCATGCACAGTCTGCATTTCCCAGGAATAGATTTTTATATTGAATTTCGAAGTTCGCGCTCTGCAAAAAGCCGCTAGCCAGCGCCGACGCCCCTTTGCAGAAAGGATCGTATTGATCCTGGTCAAAGGAAAGGAGCTTTTCGAATAAGGAGCGCAGCGCCGCTTCATCCTGAATATCGATATTCCAGCCGGCCTCTTTCACCTCGAGTTCCTTCCAGGGTGTAAAATTGCTCGTTATCACCGGCCGCTTTGCCAGGAAAGTCTCATAGATCGCATGTCCGAAATTCTCGCTGCTGGAAGGCAGAACCAGCGTGTGGTAGCGGGAAATGGTGTCTATCGCCTGCGAAGGAGCGACGGAACCCTTGTATTGTACTTTGATATTGCCCGGCATGCTCGCAAACAGCGCAAGACATTGCTTCCAGTACTGCCGGTCCTTCACCGGGCCGAAGATATCGAACTCTATCTTTGCCGGATGGCCTTCGAAATGCTTCAGCGCTTCCAGCACCAGGTGCAAATTCTTGTTAGGCGTGATCAGTGATAGGTAGACTATACGCAGTATGTTCTTCTTCTTTTCAATGATCGGGTGATCGTCGCCGGTCCGGATGGAAGGGATATTTTCCGCTATCCTCACCCTCGTACGCGAGCTGATGTTCTTCCTGATCGCCATCGCCTCATTTTTTTCATTCGCCTGCCAGGAAATCTCTTTGAGCCAGACGATCTTTCTGAAGAAAAAAAGATACAGCCTCTTTTTAAACGCCTTGGAGGACAAGGCTTCGTCAAATAGCATCCCCCGCGGAGCGATCACAAATTTCTTCCGCAATAAAAGCAGCGGCATCAGATTGAAAAAGAAGGAAAATATCCCATTGATATATACAATATCGGGCTGTACTTGCCGGGCAATCTGGATCAGCGTTCCAAGGTCGAATACACCCGGATCCCAATAAAACACCTGACATTTATTCTCCCAGTCCTGCCATTCACCCGGTCTGATGCCGGCCAACCGGGTCTTATCCTCCAGATCGTGCGTTCGGCAAACGACATAAAAGTCATATTCATTATTGAACCGGCTAACGAGGTTGGCAAGCGACCGGACCGGCCCGCCCCCCTTAAATGCCGGACAGAAATAATCGTTGAAGACAAGAATTGCAGGCCTTCCCGAGCTGACTCGGCTGGCTGTAAAATCCGAAATGGTCAAGGCAGACTGATTTCCAATCGAATACGATCTCATTCTAATGGTAACTTGGGATAAAGGATTTCGATGTATAATGCTACATAGAAACACTAAAAATACCCGAATTATTATGAGTTACCCGTCTTTTTTAATTGGATTTTAATCCTGTCGCCGTAGTGGTTGCCGCAGAAAGAACGCTTTTATAAAGCTCAAGGACTTTTGCCGAATTCACCTTGCTATCGAAATTCGCTCTTGCCAATTGGTAAGCACCTTTTCCCATCGCGATCAGATCGTCCGGGTAGTCATACATCTTGCGTATTGCCGTCTGGAGGGACGCCGCATCTTTTGCTTTAACGGCAAGACCGGTCACTCCATCGATAAATGTATCCGGCAGTGGATCCTCAATGGCCACCACAGCGGGCTTATAGAAAAAAGCAGCCTCGAAGACTGGTCTGCCGATTGACTGGTAATAGGATGGGAAAGCAAGAAGATCAATATATCCGTAAAAAGTCATCAGGTCGGTGGAAAACCCGATCATATGTATATGATCACGTAGACCATTGACGGCAATAAATTCATTTATGTAATGCACCGCACTGAATGTGAGACGCAGCCTTTTCAGCATATTCGTAAGAAATCGATTCATGCTGGGCTTGTTGTTGCCGATTATCACCAGGTTAACGTCCATCCCTTCGGCAACACAGCGTCTGACAGCCTCCGCCAATTCGAATATCCCCTTTGCAGGCGAGATATTTCCGATAAAGCCTATAGTAAGCCTGCGGCGGAAAATGCCATTTAATTTTTCATTCAGCACTTCGTCCTGGCTACGGCTCAATATCCCATCCAGCCTCAGTCCGTTGTGAACGACCGTGAGGTTCTTCTGAGTAGGGATACTCCGGGCAACAGTCATATCGATAGCAATAATGCTGTCCGCATATCTGTCCAGCAGCTTCGCAATGAATCCCGTTCTCCAAAGTCTTTTATCCGAATTAAGCACCGCCCGCGCATGGACGACCACCGGCTTTTTGAGGATCCTCTTTGCCAGCACCATCGGAAGCAGACAAGTGATCTCATTGATATGCACCAGGTCGACGTCTTTCAGCGCCTTGCGCTTGCTGATGAAAAACCACAGGGTCGGAAAAGCATAAAAGAATTCCCTCAGCAGTATCAGCCATCGAATACCCCGGTAATAACCGTAAAGGGTATGATCGAATTTAGAGACTCCCCCGATCGTATAGACCGGAATTCCTGATCTTTGAAAGACCAGCGTACTTTTTCCCTTCGGGGACACAATGACCGGTTGCACGACGCCCGGAGGAAAGCTATCCAGCATTTCGACCATGCTCCGCTGCGCACCTCCAAATGCGCCATAATGATTGACAAACAAGACTTTCATAACCGTTTCCAGGTTTCTTGGTTTTTAACAAAAGGGTTAGCAACATAGGTGTTAGGTGGATACGCATCAGTAAAAAGTTTTAACAAATGATTATTCGAACAATTCGGAATACAACGAACCCCAGCCCTGCCAGTCGATCGTGTCGTGCAGCAGGTTGTGAAAAAGCAATGTGACCGGCATATCGTATCTCTTCCCCGTCTCCATATAATGCCTGAAGACGTCCCCGGATGCCTCAACGCTGAGCCTCCTGTTTACGTGCAGGGTGGTATCCATCACCACCAGCGGCTGCTCCCGCAGTTGCAGCTGCCTCCTTTCCACCACGTCGAATACCGGAAAGCTATTGCCCGTACCGCATCGAAAGCCCTCTCTGGACGAATACCCCAGCGTACCGTCGACCCGCATTCCCGCCCCTTCCCATATCCGCCAGGTCAGCGGCAGCTCGAAACGCAACGCGTGCTGCCTTCCTTCGACAATTGCGGTCCCGCAATCCATCTCCAACTGGTTCTTCTGCGCCAAGAACAGCCCCGCATCATTGTACGTATTGAGACTTGGATGAAAGCCGGTGACGTGCCCCCTCTCCTTTATCCGCTGCAGGGCCCTTCTATAGATGGGCTTGCCGTTATACGGCTCCCCGTCCCGGTACGGAACCTGGTGCCCGGTCATAAAATAGAACCGCGAGGTCGTATTGTGTTTTTCACTTACATCCATGAAATAGTCGAAAACGTCATAAGGGTTCCCGGCCGCAAATAAATAGCCCAGCCTTTTGGAGAACGCAGACAGGCTTTTCCGCTTCAGGATGTCCTTTGCAAATTCCCGCAAGGCAACGGGTTTGCTCATCAGGTCGATATCATGGGTAAATACCACTCCATAACGCTCCCGCGGACTAATCACAAGACCCGGCCACAGAAAACGCATCATATTGGCCAGCATGGCGATCCATTCATTGACCACGGGACGGTGGAGGAAGTCGCTCTTGAATGCCAGCGACGCCTCAGCCGGGAAGCGTAGAAGGTAATCCCTATCCCCGATAACACATTCTTCCCATCTCGTAAGCATAAAAAATACCATGGAAAAAATATCGATCCCGCAGACGATCTCTTTTTCATTTTTTGTAAGATGCTCACCGCCAAAAAAAACCGGCGTATCCTTTCCGGCAAGGAAGGAGTTCGAAAGATAGCGAACGCTCTTCGGTATACCATCCATTCCGAGATAACCGTCCGGCTCGCTATAACGACAGAAAAAATCATCGGTAATAACGATCCTTTTGCCACCCATGCTGATGATATAACTGTCGGTCAGCTCGGGCGACGCCTGGATACGATTGCCGAGGCCCAGGAATTCTTTAAAAATAACCCCGGCCACATACGATCTTTCCTCATAAAAAGATTCGGGCATGCTTATCAGAAAAAAATCCATCCGATGTCTTTCCTCCTTTTACAGAATATTAATACGATAACACCCCTCTCAGCTCGGCAGACCAGGTATCCTGACTGATCCTTCCTGCAAGTACGCTGCTTCGCTGACCCATTTCCCACAAATGATCCGCGGATGTCTGCATCAGCATCCCAAGCGATTGCTTCAAAGACGCCCGTTTGCCGGAAATAAACCGATAACCGTTGTACCCTTGTATCAGGAACGAATACCCGGAATAGACAGTATCCGACAGCAGCAACGGAAGGCCCGCAAATGCAGCCTCCTGCACCACTACCCCCCAGTGTTCCTCCACGCTTGGAATACAAAATGCGCCCGCGCTGGCATAAAGGGAGGGCAGCTCTTCCGGAGCAACAAAGCCGGTCAGCGAAACATGCGGGTATTTCTTTGAAGCTATCTCCCCACGGAGTGGTCCTTCACCGGCCATTACCAGCCTCCACTGCCCGTAAAGGCCGGGGGATTCCTCCTGCAATTCATTAAAGACCTCAGCCAGCAGTACAGGCTGTTTATAGGCCACCATCCTGCCCACGAACAATAGCGTCCTGGGGTAAGCATCTTTCTTTCCCGCGACTCTTTCCCGGTATTGCTCACTGCTATATTTCCCCGAATCCGCGGCATACACTCCCTGCATAACATCATCGGAGCGATAGCCCAGCCGCTGCGCATAATTATACTGATGCGTTCCCGCCACCCATATTTTCGTGAAGTACTTCTTCAGCATCACCGGGAAAAGAAGGGAGTAAAGACGCTGCTTCAGCGCTCCTGTCCACGGATTATCAAAACCCAGCACGACATTGACGGCGCTGCTTGCACGCAATTTTTTCAGCACGGCCCTGTAGTCCCCATCAGACCATCCGGCAACATAAACAGCCAGGGGCTGCTGCTCCAGGACAAACGCTCCCAGATCGCGTATACCTTCTTTCTGTACCAGCCTCAACTGGTCCGTCTCGCTAAAATGATAGCCCGTATTGGCGTCTCCCGAATACATCACGACGACCGCCTTCAGCCCATAAACACGGGTAAAATGCAGTATGCACTGATAAAAATAATCAGGGAGCCGGGTATAAAGGAAGATCACCGGGCCTTTTGGAGGGTGCATTGCCAATCTTTTTTTTCTTGAAATGTGAACGGTATTCCCTTGCATTCAAAATTAAAATGGTGAAAAAGAAGGGGGTTCCATAATCAATATAGCCGCCCAACTTAAAGGATTTACAAAGAAAGTGTCCCAGACAGCCCAGTGATATTGCAAAATGAACACCCTTGCCCGAAAAGATCAGGTTTCTGATCAGGGTGAAGATGTACAACGCCATCCCAACTATGCCCAATTCCGACAGGACCCGGATACTCAGGGAGTGTGCGGACTTGGCATTCAGCCCATAATAATAATTGGATACAAAAGGAGTTCCTGCAAAATGACGAAAATACATTTCTTCGTGGCCGCCGATCCCGCAACCCGTCAACGGACTCGCGGAAAGAACCGACTTGGCCACTTCGAAATTGGAGAAAAATGACAGGGTGGTACCATTGACCTGAAGGTTATTGGTGAATATGTCCTTTGTCCCGTTGAGTGTGGCAAAAGTATCATTGAACCGTGTGCTGAAATTGGTGGTCAGTGTCGGCAGGACATTGAACAGTACAAAATAAGCCGCCGGCGCAGATATAAGCAAATAGATGGGGCTAAAACGGGCAACGGTGAAAAGGGCGATAAATACCAGGTAGGCAGTAAGATTAAAAGTAAGTATCAATGCAGTGAGCATTACGACAAAGTACTTCTTAAAGTAGCGCAAATTAATGAAAGTATAAATTAACGCCGGCATCAGCAAGGCAGCGTAGTGGGAGGGCTCATACGCAATGGAATCCAGCCTGCCTCTTTCCTTTTCCAGTATAAGCACCCCAAAAAAGGAGGATAGGATAACCTGTATGATACCAAAAACTGCAGTCCAGTAAGTGATCCTGACATAGAGAAGGAAAACCTGCTCAATGCCCCGCCCCTTGAGGATCGTGAAGGAGGCGGTCAGAATAATTATAATAGGGATAATCTGCTTCAGGAACCCGTCGAACTTAAGGTCCAACAGCGCGATCGATATGATGGAAGAAACAGACAGATACAGCAGCAGCGCGACGGGGGCGGTCTTCGGATTAAGAGTCTTGGTAATGTTGACTACAAAATAAAGAATGTAGAAAGGGTAGCTGATAAAATCAAAATCGATCCCCAGGAAATTCCGGGAACCGATCTCCTTCGTAAATACAGCGATTACAAAAAATATCTCGGCCCATGTGTACCGATAATACCGATTCTTATATTTGATCGTTCTATTGACCATGTTCTGGTTGGGACCTTGTTTTACCGGGTCAGGTTGCCGTTTACCGCTGCATGGCCATTCGAACTAAGAATGATTTTGTCTATATCCGCCTGACCCTGCGCCACGTTTACAGATAGGATAACACCGGAATCAGGACTTGTATCAACGGTAAGGTCTCTTCCATCCTGTCCCATTACTTTGTACCATTTCCAGTCATTGCCGTCCGCAATGATATTACCTTTTATTGTTATTTTGCCGTTAATAGCCAGATTTATCTTTGCCTTCCCGCTCTTTCCCCTTGCCCGGAAGTAAATAAAAGAAGGCTTCGTTTCCCGGGGACGATAATTGTAGTCGACAGATCCGCTCTCACCATTCAATCTTACAAAGCTGGTAAACTTTGAAAAGTCAAAGGCGGATGCAGCCCCAGGCCTTTCCGTCAATATCACCGCCTTGCCGTTGTCCCTATCGAAGACCTCGGCTTCAATATCATAGTCTTTCGTCCAAAAATAGGGATGCTCGTACTGGTGCCAGGCATCCAGCTGATAAAATACCGGAGCATTCCTGTTCGTCAGGTCCAGGACATAAACGCTGCCTTGTCTGCGGATCTCAAAAGAAAGCTTCATTCCTTCCAGATTAATGGTGGTGATTGCGGATACCGGAGCGTTCCCCCTTATATTCGACATGGGGTTTATGCTGCCAAATATCAGGTATCGGTTGTTCAGCTTTCTGACGACTACGAGGTCATTGCCCCTTTCTGTAGGGAGACGGTACTGCGTGTAATAGGTGCTGCTGTCGACAGGATTTATCAGCTGTCCGATGGTCAGGAAATTCCAGATGCGGTCGCCGATCGCCTGGGCATAAGCAGGCATGGCAACCTGGTATATATATCCGCGGGGATCGTTGGGGCCTTTGCCATTCGGCCAGCCCGTGGCGCCGGTCGTGTTAAAATAGCCGGTGTAAAAAAAGTCTGCTCCCAGCATCACCATGCTTTTTAGCAAGCCCAGCCACTCAGCCGGCCTTACATTGTTTTCTTCAAACCCCCATCCGGCGCTCACGAAGGGGGAGAACAGCTTGTCTCCCATCGCAATCTCCCGTACCCGCCCGTAGGCTATATCCGCAAACCCGTTGTAGCTGCCTTGCCCGGCCAGCCAGTATTCCGGTACCGCGGGATAAAAGCTGGGGGTGGAGTAGTGCATATTATTAAACCAGGAATTGGTGTATCTCCTGGCGCTATAGCCCGGCCAATAGGTAGGATTATAGGCGGAAACGTTATAAAAGGAGAACTTGGTCCTGTTCAGCACAGGCAATGCAAGAATGGCGTCCTTATAACAGGTGTCCAGCTTCTGCTGGAACCAGCCGTTATATCGGGAGTTATTCATCTTTAATGCCTCCCGGTGTTTTACCAGCCGGGGATCCTGATCGATGAGCGCTTCAGGCCGCATATGATTGAATATCTCTCCATTCTCATTGATCATATTTATCGGACGATGCAAATACCGGAGTAGCTGGCGCAGGTAGAATCGCGTGGTAAATCCGTCCTGCCGGATGCTGTCCAGCGGGCACAAGGGACTGAGCCATTTCTGACCGTTATAGACGATCGGCCTGCCCTTTTCGTCTCTCATATAATAAATATCAGGAAGGTCCTGGGCTACGATATAAGGACGGTCCCGCGAAAAGCCCGCCTGTTTGGGCGCATCCGCCAGCTGAAACGCAACGGTTGCCACGGGGTATTCCGGGTGACGATTCGAAAAGTCGATCAGCGCATGCTGCACTGAATTGGGATCTTTATAGACCCCATTTACCGTAGTCGAATCATTGCGCAGGCAGGGCACCTCGACATAATAATTCCAGTTACTGGCCATCTCTTCGCTCAATTCGACGGCCTTGTGCGGGTTCGATTCGCCAAAGCCGGCTCCCCCCCTGCCCGGTAACTCCCGGTGCAGGTACGTGATATCTGTCCACGGGAAATTCGGCTGTACCTTTTTGTTCGGCAAAAATCTTGGCAGCGGAAAAGCCTTCAGCTGGTCGGTCGCCTGTACCGTATAGGCCGGATAGCCCGGAGCAAATTCCATGGTGTCCACCCCGTTCATTTTCCCCCTGCTATTCGTCGCCTCGATCGCCTTGCCTGTGATCGCCTTGAGTCCTTCCTTCAGCTGAAAGCTGTACGCAGCGCCGGACGAGGACTCGTAATAGTGCTGGGCAATAAGCTCAGGTGGCAAAACTGTATTGTAAAAAGCTATCTCGTCCAGCATTCCGCTGTTGGTGAATGCATCCGCCCCCTCGGCATAGATCACCGACCCCGGCTTGAAAGACTTTGTGAACCCGTCAGGAGCCTGCCCGTCTACATAGACCTGCTTGATCCCTTTTCCTGCATCCAGCACAAAGACCCAATGATGCCAGTTGCCGTCGGTATAATAGTTATAGGACTTCCTCCCGGCTCCATTCAGCTGCATTATCCAATCGTCCTTTTCCGGATGTCCGTTGACCGCCACGGTCGTTGTGAACTGCAGTATCGGATAGGTAAAATAAATATGGAATTCCGGAGAGGGAAAGCTGGTAAACTCGAATGCCTTCCCTTTGGAAAGAAATTCAAGTGTCAGCTGGCTCTTTACGTTTCCCCTTATAACCGACGTAACAACGGGACAGCTCGCATACTGAAGATCGATGGCCTTCCCATTGCCCCTGTCGACTACCGCATATTTACATTTATAGTTCTCTACATTCAACAATTCTTTGGACTTGCTGTCCCGCAAACGATCAGCGCTATCGAAATTCCAATATCGGATCGGCTCGACCGACTGTGCCATGACCGGCGTCCACAAAAGAAAAATGGCCATGGCCTTGATAGATAGTCTGATCATTTTCTTTTTCTGATTTTGTTCAGCAGATAAACTAGCCTGCCAATTACGTCCTCCCATAAAAACTCCCTCTTTATCTTATCCATCGAGGCTTTTCTCATTCCCAGCAATAGACCGTCCTGCATGCCGATGCTCTTCACCATAGCGTCTTCTATCGCCTTTACCGATCCCGGCTCGATCAGCCAACCATTGCCGGAGTCCACTTCCACATTGACGGCGCCTACGTCCGAAGCAATGATAGCGCAGCCGGATGCCATGGCCTCGAGGATAACATTCGGCATCCCTTCCGCATAGCTCGGACAGACCAGGATATCGCATTTCCGCAGGATCGACTCGATCCCGCGCTTGTCGTCGAGACGCCCATAATAAGTTACCTGGGGACTGCTGATCCGCCGGCTCTCCGGTATCGCTCCGATAAAATGAAAATGGAAATCGTACTTCCCCATCAGTGACTTAATAGCAGCGGTCAGTTCCTCGATACCCTTTCTTCTTTCATAGCGACCGAGATATACAAACTGCCGACAGCTATTAGCCCTTACTTCCCCGGTAAATAAGAAATCGCTTTCAATGCCCGCCGGCACCTCAACGATCCTTCCATCCGAATTTTTTATATTTTTCCTGATTATGGCCGATATATTGCCCCCATAGGAAAAGATGTGATCCGCCTGCTCATTTATATAGCGGAACGGCCCTCTTAAAAAGTATTGCTCGAGCTTGCTGCGAAAAGAAGCGGCCTTCTGATAATATTCATACCCGTGTACATTGATGGCTATCGGAGGGAGATCCTTTCCTGCCTCTTTTTCTTCCAACAGCCTCCACGCCGTAAGCCCCTTTGCATAGACAACATCCACAGCCGGGTTCTTAACGAGCTCCGCATATAGCAATTTGGAGTAGCGATAGGAAGTCCTCAAATAATGTCCGGGCCACCTATCGGAAGGGGGGTAGGATATATAGTGCTCTTTGATGTATGCCAGCTCTTCTCCGGTGAAGCACTGCGAGAGGTCCGGTTTTCGCCCGTCCCGTGTTGAATGATAAAGATCGATTGCAATCCCGCTTCGCGCCAGGTACTTACACAGGTAATAAGAATGTTTCTGCATTCCTCCGATCACAAAGGGCCAGATACCGTCGGTTAATAGCGCAATTTTCATTCGCATTGTTTACCACTGGGCCAGTTTTCCATACTGCCTGTAATTCTGTATAAATTTAAGAAAGAGGAACAACCTGGAATTGTATTTCTTTATCACGTAATAAGGCTCGGCAGAAGCACCAAATTCGCGGTAGATCTTCTCGATCCTCCGCGAAATGCTTCCCTCAAAATCAAACCTGTTCAGTCCAAGAATTTCCTTCGTATACTTTATAGCGAGCCATTTGATATAGGTGCCCGCATTCTTGTCCTTTGCAAATGGATCAGTCCCTTCCAGCAGATAGTACGAGCAATGCTTGTCCCATATCAGCATGGCCACCGATTGTACATTATTCTCCTGGTCGAGAACGAAAAAAAGCTCGGCCAGCGATCTCGCCTTTAAGTCCTGGTAGTATTTTTCCAGAAAAACCGGATCGAAGGGGACGGGGAGCTTTTGCCTTTCATAAGTCTTGATCAACGTTTCATAGAACAATTTATATGGAAGGTCATGCCGGACCATCAGCTCACGTTCCGCCTTCTTTATCCTTCTTCTGTAGTCAGACTCCATGCCGGCAAGAATATTCTCCAGGTTGAGATCATTGAACACATAGGAATATAAGGTTACCTGTACATACCCTCTCCACAAGTACGGTAGCCAGTTGCGAAAATCGTAGCCGCATGCCTGCTGATAAAAGGCGATATCCGGCAGCTGGTCCAGCAATTCATCTATCAGCGCATGGTGATGACGCATGCTGTTGAACCCCTCCTTGATATATGGACCGTGCAATTTTGACAGCGGGGGCATGGCGATCCAGGAGAAAAACCGGTTCTTTTTGAGATAATACGGCAGGAAAGCGACAACTTCATTATTTTTATATGCCAGAACAACATTCCAGTTGTCTTTCCCGCATACTAAATCCAGATACCAGTCCTGAAGATAGATGGGAAGGCTATCATTAGCCGAGAGATACTTCCTGTATTCTTCCTTTTTATCTATGTTCGCAGCTGTAGACAAAGTCATCCGGCAGTGATTATTTATGCTTCAGCGTAAATTTTTCGATCGACTCGCGGTAAACGGCCAGATACCGGGGCATGACCACCTCTTCCCTGAATTTCTCCTCGTATATTCTCCTGCCCTCTGCGCCCATCGCCCTCCTTTTATCCTTGTCCACGACCAGTTGGAGAACCCTCTCCCGCATAGCTTTCAGATCGCCGGGCGCAATGACAAAGCCATTTATCCCGTCCGAGATCATTTCAGGCAATCCGCCTACCTTGAACACAATTACAGGCTTTCCAAAACAAAGCGCCTCTATACAGACGATTGGAAAATTATCAGGGTATATGGAAGGGATAAGCACGATATCAGCATCCTCATATATTTCCTGCACCCCGGACTGGTCCAGCCATCCGTGAAATACGACATTTGGACCACTTAGCGCCTGGCTCTTCATCAGGCTGTCCTTAAGAGGCCCGTCGCCTAAGATATGCAAAACAATATTCAGATCAGCAGACATTAAAGGCTGCATTAATTCCCCCAGCAAGTGAACGCCTTTGACCTTTGTCAGCCGGCCGCTGTATACGATATTCACCGTTGGTCGCTGTGGCAGGGCCGAAGGCCGGACCTGCTTTTTATAAGGATAAGGAATTTGCTCGATCATTTCGCCCGCAATTCCTTCGCCAATACAGTTTTGCCGGATAAATGAAGACGGCGCGATCAGGTGCGAATACATTTTCGCGGCATTAGCTTTCTCAAAGCTTACCCGCTTGAAAAGACCAATAAGCTTCCCGGGTTTGCGTACCGAAGCGCATTTTTCGGTATAGGCGTTCTTCAAACACACCAGTCCGAATGAACAATCGCAGACCTTTCCCGATGAAAAATGGTACTTCTCGCCTGAAAGACAGGTTATGGCCGCATTGTGCAGGGTGCGCACCATCGGATAGTGCTCCGATAGCTGTTTTGTGATCTCCGGTGTTGTAATGGTATGGACATGAATGATATCGATGCCTTCCTTCTCACAGAGCTCCCGTATGAAATCAAAGGCAGAGGTCTCGTCGCTAAAATGCACAGCGCCCGCCCCCCCAAACAACTCGATCTCAAAACCTTTTGCCAGAGATCGTATAGCCATCAGCCTTGACGCCACTCCATAACGCGGCAACGCCTCCAGCATATAGTGCACATGGGCATCCGCCCCTCCGCCTATTTCAATGTACTGATGTAAGAGCAGCACCTTCATGCCTGGGATGATTTATTCGTCTTATTATGTCTTTATAGATCGCCGGCCAGACGTATTCGTTGCGGACCTTTTCAAATAGGCGGTCGGTCATTTCCCGGATTTCCGTATCTCCGGAACCGAATAATTCCACCATTCTATCGATCGCCTTTGCCAATGGCTGGGGGTCCCCATTTTCAAAAAAAATGGCCTCCCCGGCATCGAATAGCCTTTTAAAATTCCTTGTTTCAGGCAGCAATACGACCAGCCGGGCGGCGCCGTAGAGGAACACCTTCATATTCGAATGGTAATCGAGCGCAAAAGGAACGATACCGGCGTCCATTTTTTTCAGCGTCTCACGAAGCGCATCGTGTTCCTGTATCCCATGATTGACCACCTCCACCGGCAGTCTGGCAAACAATTCGTCATATTTAGCAAAATTCGAACCGATCAGATGCACCCGAAGGCGGTCACTATGACTGATCTTTCTCAACGCCTCGAAAAAGATGTCCAGCCGGTGGTGATCCATTGCATGGCCAACAAAGACAAGATTTACCTTTTTGTCACTACTCCCGGTCCGCCCGCTATGATACCGAAAACCATCGAGAAAATTCTCGTCTATCCCGTTCTGAATAACGACGGCCCTGTCACTTTCGGGTATACCCATTTCCGTATTCAGTCCGCCCACAAAAAAGCTCAAAGTGGATCGGT
The DNA here is from genome assembly GCA_018267585.1 of Bacteroidota bacterium. Taxonomy (GTDB): domain Bacteria; phylum Bacteroidota; class Bacteroidia; order Chitinophagales; family Chitinophagaceae; genus Puia. The sequence continues at coordinate 19,300 of JAFDYE010000469.1, read as the reverse complement.
AAGCCCTACGCTCCAGGTGAAAACTAATCCAGTTATACAACGCCATATATCGGGAGGCATGGTCCCTGGCATTGATACCGTTGACCTCATAACAATGGGGAATTTTTAGGAGCCTGGCTATCAATAATCCATTATAATTGAGATAAGCTGATCGTTCATAAATGAAATCGGGCTTCCGGTCTCTTATCGTCCGGTAGTACTTCAGAAATGACCGGTGGTTGCTGAACAGGATATACCACCATTTCAACCAGCGCCGTAAAAAAGTCTTCAACGCCGCAGCCGGCCCCTTTCGCTGTCTGCCCGTCTGAGCAGCCGCGTTTAAGACGCTGACCGAATTATCCCAGGGTTTACAGAATAAGACCAGTTCAACTTCAAATACCTTGGCCAGCTCTTCCATACCAACCCTGATATGTTTGCCGGCTCCGCTCGTCGGATATAAACAGGCCGTCTCTGCAACGATGTACGCACATTTAGGTCGCTCTTCCACTTTAGGTTTTTCAATTTAAATTTATCGACGCTTACTTTAGACGCTTGCTTTTCACCAGCCTCCATACCGGACGAAGCACCTTTATGTAAGGGATATCGTCCCATACGCCCTTTTCATGCCTGAATTCGGTGTGCTCCCGCCTCGGGGCGGCTAGGTAACCATCAAACCATTCCTCGGTAAGACCAAGCTTTTTTAGGAAGAATTCACGATCTCCGGCGATCTCCCCGGGAGGGTAGATCGGCGTTTTGAGCTCTTCCAGCGCCTCTTTCTTTGTCATCTGGCCCGAGAGGATGAGCGTGGACAAATGGGCCTTTCGCTTATCGATAAGAAATTTGTTCGGCAATATATATCCCTGGTAGAATTTCGTGAACTTGGATTCATAGTGCTTACCCCCATAATCCTTCCAGTCCAGCTCCTTTTTAATGGTCTCCTTCACTTCCGATTTGACGTATGGCAGACAGTTCAGCAGGTCTATCGATTCGATCTTCTTCACATTCAGGTAATAGCGCTTGCGGTAAGTCGAGAAAAAGGGATAGGTCTTCAGCTCGACCTCCCCAAAATGCTTATGGATATCCTTTATATTCATTCCATCCGCTTTGTTGAATATCCAGTATCTGGGAAGGATCGCTTCTGTAACGATATTGCTGCCGCTCAGGATATATTTGATACTGTTCTCGCTGGCCAGTTTGTATAAAGTCCCAATAATGGCGTGATCTGTCAGTGCTTCGATATCTACCACATTAGCCTTTAAGTAGGAAAGCTGCAGATCTCTGAACTCATTCCAGTCCACGACAAGGGTATAAAGGTCAAAACCAAGCCTGGAAATGATGTTTTCGATATTCTTTACGGCCAGCTCGCTATTCCAGCCATTGTCAAAATGCACGACAAGAGGGCGCAGCCCCAGCTGTTTTGCCTTGAGCATCAGGTAGGTGCTGTCCACCCCTCCGCTGACGCCTGTAATGCAATCGTATTTCTTGCCCTTGCCATATTCCTTTATCTTTTGTACTGTCTGATCGAGCTTTGCCTTTCCGGCTTCATTCTTAAAGACGCTCTTTTCTTCCAGCTCCCGGTACTCTTTGCAGTAGTTACAAACACCCTGTTCGTCGAACGTGATCAATGGATCTGAGATCGTGTCCATTACGGTCAACGTGCACTGCTGGTAAGGTCTGCCAAAATTGACCTCTGGGTCGGACTTCAGCGCTTCTTCATTATATGACATAATCACTTAATTATTTGTTTTCTCCATCTCAGAAAAGGTTCCTCGATGACAATAGTCACCGCAACAGCTATGCAAAAGGTAAACAGCGCATAGACAAACGCGCCGACCAGCCCCTTTCCGAACAAGTTGGTGAACGAGATCGAAAAAATGGGATGCCATAAGTACCAGTTATAACTGAAATATGCTATAAAGCTGAGCGGCTTTAACCTGCTGAAATCGGTATAATACAAGCCCGCCAACATTAGAAAAAAACAGGCCGGAACGCCAGACCGGAAAACAACCTTTTTATAGAAGACTGAGCCGGTATAAAAATAAAACTTTATAGATACTACCAACAAAACAGCCCCGGCAATAAAAAGCAGGTATTTGTACTTGAACGACCGGTAGAGATTTGAATATGCAATTATCAGGCTCAGCAAAACACCCCACGCCAGAGCATCGATCCGCATGTGCGTTGCGAAATAAGTGTCAGCTTTGGGATCATTGCGGACGGCCAACACCTTAAAAATAATTCCGGCGAAAATCAGCCCCAAAACAAATCCCACCAATATGCCCTTCTTGTACCGGCCAGCGCGCTGAGAAAGGATATATAAAAGCGGAAGCAGCAGATAAAAAAATTCTTCCACACAAAGCGACCAGGTATGCCCAAAGCTCCACTCCTTATCGCCTATCGTATAGTTCCTGTAGAAAAAAATATAGGAAGCTAAGTTTTGGCGGGACATCAGCTCATCAGGAGCCGAATGCCTGTACATGATGTACACCAGCACGCCTCCGACAAGAAGGAAGAAATAGTAGGAGGGCCATATTTTGAAGCCCCGCTGTAAAAAAAATTTTCTGAAATGTATCGGGTCGTTATTCCTGAATTGCCTGGTCAGCAGTCCCCCGATCAGCAACCCGGAAATTACAAAGAAGAGATCGACGCCTAAATTCCCCAAGTAAAGCGTATAGTTGAAATGGTACAGTACGACCGGTATAATGGCGAGACTCCTGAAAATATCGACACTCGAGATCCTGTCCGGAGAGTTGATGGTCCTGAATACTTTTAAATCCCCAAACCACGACCTCATCGTGGTCCTTTTACTCTGTACAAGTTCTGTTAACATGACTGACTGAGGTATTAGTTGCCCGCCGCATAGATCTTTTCAATGATCTCCACCACCTTCATCCCCTCCAGGGCATTCGTAGTGATAGGAGCCCTGCCTTTCAATACGTCCACGACATTCTCAAAAATATAGTGATGGTTGGCTGCACTTCCCTTATAGGGACCATAGTCGTTGGGCGGATTGGACGGGGGCAGTACCGGCATAGAATAGTTCTTGATATGACAGTATTCTACTTCGTTCATATACTGTCCTCCCACTTTCACCGACCCGTTCTCCGCGATGATCGTAATGCTGCTCTCCAGGTTCTTATCCCACACGGACGTCGAATAGTTGAGGCATCCCATACCTCCCTGTACAAAATCAAAGCTGACCACACCGGAGTCTTCGAATTCGGTCAGACCCTTATGGTTGTAGTTATTGAGTCTGGCCTTTATATTCTCGATATCCCCGAACAGCCAGAACATGATATCTATAAAATGCGAGAACTGAGTGAATAGGGTGCCGCCGTCCAGGGCCTTGGTGCCATGCCAGCTTTCTTTTGTGTAATATCGCTGATCACGGTTCCAATAACAGTTGACCTGCACCATATATATCTTCCCCAGGACGCCCTCGCGCAAAAGATCCTTCAGCCATACCGATGGGGGAGAATAACGATTCTGCATTACGCAAAACACCTGTCTGTGTCTATGGAGGGCTTCGTAAATGATCCTTTCGCAGCCTGCCTTGGTAAGGCTCATGGGCTTTTCGACTACCACGTGAAAGCCATTGGCCAGCGCCTTCAGGGCATGCGCTTCGTGCAGGCCGTTCGGGCTGGTCACACAGAGCACTTCGAAACTCGGAGAACCCTCGAGCATTTCTTCGATAGAGCCGAAGAACGGAGCTTCCAGCCCATTAAGCCCGAGCTTTTCTTTTGGCCGGATATCGCATAATGCAACCAGCTCCGTCTCCGCATTGTTGCATATCATAGCGGCGTGCCTCTTTCCTATATGACCCGTGCCGACTACGGCAAACCTGATCTTATCTGACATATTATCTTTTTATTTTACTCTGTGTACCTGGTCCTTGTCTAACCGATACTGCTGCCCCGTCTCCGGACAGGAAGCAAGGAAGTTATGGTCGAATTCGAGACGGTGTCCATATTCGCTGACCCACCCGATCTGACGGGCAGGGTTGCCTACCACAAGGGCATATGCCTTGACCGGCTTCGTTACGACAGCCCCAGCTCCTATCAGTGCGTATGCCCCGATCTCGTTGCCGCAGACCACCGTCGCATTCGCACCGATGGAAGCCCCCTTTCTTACCATCGTCTGCCGGTATTCGTCCTTTCTCGTCACCGCGCTTCGGGGGTTGATGACATTGGTAAATACCATGGAAGGACCGAGGAAGACATCGTCTTCGCAGATAACGCCGGTATATACGGAAACATTGTTCTGGATCTTCACATTGTTGCCCAACACAACGCCAGGAGAGACCACGACGTTCTGCCCGATATTACAGCGCTCGCCAATGGTGCAGCCCGGCATAATATGGGAAAAATGCCAGATCCGGGTGTCTGGACCTATCCGGCAGCCTTCGTCGATGACGGCCGAGGGATGTGCAATATAACTCATAGATGCTTGTACAATGTTTCTTTTAGTTCGGCAATAGATGGATAGCTGATCAGGACGGCATTATGAGGACGCTGAAAAACAAACATGCTGCCGGCTGCGACAGCTGAAGCGTGCCCTTTCGAGATCGCCGCTCTGAAGTCCTCGATGGAACCGGCTCCGCCACAGGCTATGACCGGTATCGGAAGAGCGCTCGCCACACCATCGATCATGTCGGTGTCAAAGCCAGCATAGGTGCCGTCCCTTTCAATAGAGGTCAACAGTATCTCACCTGCCCCTCTCGACTCACACTCCCTGGCAAAAGACACGACGTCCAATCCCGTATTGGTGGTCCCATTGTCGGTAAACACTTTGGGCTTTCCCCAGACGTTTTTTTTGTAGTCTATGCTCACCACCACGCTCTGGCTGCCAAATCGTTCTGCGATCTCTGTGATCAGGCTCGGATTAACCACCGCCGATTTGTTGATGATGATTTTCTCGATGCCATTGTGGAGGATCTCCCTGGCCTCTTCGACGCTGGTTATCCCACCGCCATAGGACAGGGGCATGAACGCCTCCCCTGCCAATTCCCTTATCCTGCCTATATTGGGCTTTCTTTTCTTCTGCGTCGCCGTGATGTCTATTACAGCCAGTTCGTCTACCTCCTTGTCATTAAATATTTTCATGGCGTTGATAGGATCGCCCACATATTTGTGGTTCCTGAACCGGACAGATTTAACCAGCCGGTCGTCCTGAAGCAATAACACCGGTATGATCCTGACTCTTTTCATGGAAAAGCTATCAATAATTTTTTATAAAGTTCGTATACAGGCGCATGCCGGACCTATGGCTTTTTTCAGGGTGGAACTGCACTCCCTGAATATTCTCTTTCTGGACGGAGGCGGTAAATCTGTACCCGTATTCGGCTGTACCCGTCACCTGCTGGGGGTTCTCCGCCTGCACGTGATAAGAATGCACAAAATAGAACCGCGGCTCTTCGATCCCTTCATAGAGGGGATGACCCGGCGCCGGCTCCACATCGGTCCAGCTCATGTGAGGTATCTTCAGGTCACCTATCCGCCCTTTATTGAATCTCACGACCTTCCCCTTCAACCAGCCCAGCCCCGCTTCGCGGCCCTCCTCGCTGCTTTCCATAAGCATCTGACAACCCACGCAAACACCCAGTATGGGAACCTTATCTTCCAGTACTCTTTTGTGCAGCATATCCCAAAAGGGCGCCTTTCTCAGCTGCGTCATGCAGTAGTCAAAATGTCCGACCCCCGGAAGGATCAGCTTCTCAGCACTGGCTACCTCCTCTGTATCGGTTGAAAGCCGGGAGTCGAATCCCGCGCGTTTCAGCATGTTCTTTATAGAGGTGAGATTGCCAATCCCATAGTCAAGAATTACCAGCATCTGACTTTATTTTATCAACGACAATTCCTGTTTTGTTATTTGGGCGATATCGCACTTTCTCCTTACGGATGCCGCAGCATTTGCAGACATCGATAAAAATGCCGCTTCATTATGGTATAAATATTCAATGGCGTCGGCTATTCCCTTTGGAGAACTGGTCAGCAACCCCGACTTCTTATCCTCCACAAATTCGGGGATCGCCGTACAGTCGGTGGCCACGGGCACCAGCCCGCTGCTCATCGCCTCGCACATCGACACCCCCTGGGCGTCCTGGCGCGTGGGGCAAAGCAGGATCCCCGCCTTCCGGTGGATCGCCGGGATCTCGACGTTGGGCACAAAGGTTTCATGAAGCTCGATATTCGGGAACTCTCTTAACGGCGCGGTAAGAGTGCCGAAATACTTTCCGCTGCCATAGATGGTGAAATGCAGGTCCCCGAAAAAAGACCGTTTGCTCAGCTCGAGTATGGCCGCCACGGCAATATCATTCGCATACTTCCTGGAAGTGAACGGCCTGATCAGCAGTATGCTCTTTCTTATTTCCGGAGTCTTTTGCTGAAAGGCAAAGAGTCCGTGATTGATCGGGTTGGCTATTATCGAGTAGTTCTTTATCCTGCTCAGCGAATCCGCCTGTGCGATCCGTTTCATCCAGTCCGAAACAAAGACAAAACGGATCCGGCCATCCCTGTTGGAGCGCTGGACCAGCTTTCTGAATCCGGCCATCTGCTTGAAATTCTGCGGAACGATCCGGGGCAGGCTCCTCAACAATCCATATGGCGTAAAATTGAAGAGCCTTCTATACCACCCGAGCGCCTCATAGCCGTGCACCCAGACGATAACGGGGACTTTACAGGTCTCCACTACCGCCGACAGCGCCCTGTTGTAAAAATGAATGAAAATGGCATCCGGCTTGAATTCACGACAAATACCGAGTACGTCTTCCATCGTCGCCGCATGCGTTACTGCTATTCCTTCATAGACATAGTCCTTGCCGTCTTTCAGGAAGCTAACGACCTTTACCTCGACTTCCCTTATATATTCCTTAACACGCGTATGGACGAAAACGTCACCGTAGAGGTTGCTTTCGCTCGGATAGTCCTGATCGAGGATCAATACTCTTCGCATAGTTTGTCATTCTTTAAAAAAGCAATAATATGCTTAGAAGCTTTGCCATCGCCAAATGGGTTGGCTATGGAAGAGATCCTGTTATATGACGCCGCATCGGTGAGGAGTCTCCGGACATTTTCAAAAATGTTTTCCGGATCGGTCCCCACCAGCAAGGCATTGCCCGCCTGCACCGCCTCCGGCCGCTCCGTATTCTCCCTCATCACCAGGACCGGTTTGCCAAGACTCGGCGCTTCTTCCTGTACACCACCGCTGTCGGTTAGAATAAGATAGCTCTTGTTCATCACTGCCACAAATGAAACGTAGTCGAGCGGAGGCAAAAGGGTAACATTCGGGATATTCCCAAGGATACGGTGTACCGGCTCCTTTACATTGGGATTTAAATGGACCGGGAGTACAAAGCTTACGTCGGGAAACGACTCTGCCGACTTTTTAAGGGCAGAACAAATGGCTTCGATCCCTTCGCCGAAATTCTCCCTTCGGTGGGTTGTGACAAGGACCAGCCTCCGATCATCGGACAATATCTCTCTTATGCCTGGCGCACCGGCCGCAAGCTCACCCTTCTCGATCCTGGACCTGGTCAGCAGCAGAGCGTCGATAACCGTATTCCCCGTAACCACAATCCTGCTGTCCGGGATCCTTTCAGCTAATAGATTCGCTTTCGCCAGCGGAGTAGGAGCGAAATGGACCTCGGTCAGGTGGCTCGTAAGCACCCTGTTGATCTCTTCCGGATACGGTGAGTACTTGTGATAGGTCCGTAAGCCTGCTTCTACGTGCACGACGGGTATCCTGTTATAAAAACACGCCAGGGAAGCGGCCAGGACGGTGGTAGTATCTCCCTGCACGATACAAAAGTCGGGTTTTGTCACTTTGAGACATTCATCGATTCCTTCCAACGCCCTCGAAGTAAGTGAGGTCAGACTCTGGTTGGGCCTCATCAGGTCAAGATCGAAATCCGGCGTAATCCCGAAAATGGTCAGTATCTGGTCCAGCATTTCCCGGTGTTGCGCCGTCACGCATATCTTAACATCAAAAAAGGGGTCCTTTCTCATTTCGAGAATGACAGGGGCCAGCTTGATCGCCTCGGGCCTGGTACCGAACAGAAATAAGGCCGTTTTCATCAGGCTTGCTGGGTTCGTTGGTAAAAATAGAAATTGGCCATGCTGCTCTCGTCATCCGCCAGATCGGTCGGCTGGTAGTCATTGGCGATCTGATCGACCAGCCGCCAGCCGGTAACCAAACGGTCAACATCATCCGTAAATTTGCGGTGCAATTCGTGTGAATTGAAGGGTTTGATGTTTTGATTGGAAGAATAGATAATTACGTATTTTTCTGCATAATTGAACAGCGACTTCAGGTAGTTCTCGTAAACAGACTGCTCGGTGAGGTGATACAACACATCCAGTGAAAGAGAAAGCTCGCTCTTAAAAAGGTCCCCGTTCTCCCTGAAACCTTTCTCGTCGGCAACAAAAAAACGCTTCCGCGGATCTGCTGCAAATCGTTGTTTGCATTTATCGATGATAGTAGGAGAAATATCTAGTCCGGTGTACTGAGGATACTCCGCCAGGGACAGCTGATTGCCATCTCCGCAGCCAAACTCGACAATCGACCTTACTGTGTTTCGCTTCACAAATTCATTGAGGACCCTTGCCTTAAAATCGGCCAGCCTCCCATAGGAGCCGCCGCCTGAGTTACCGCCGCTTCTGTATCGTTCTTCCCAGTAGTTTCCCGAACTAAAGGCCGGTTTGGAAAATAACGATTTAATTTTCCGTATGGGGTTTGGCATTTTCTGTTAGTTTTAAGCTAATATAAAAGGTTAAGAAATATAGAGCTGCGTAGCTGGCTGCATAAATGAACAGCGCCGTGGTATAAGGCAGGTGCTGCCTCAGGGTAATGTAGTAAATGCTGGCCAGGGTCAGAAAAAGTACTATGTCCGAAAGAAGACCGATCCACTGCTTCTGCACAATATAGGTGACATAGGTCAACGGGCTGACGATGAACCGGAACATATACAGAAGGCCGAGCAGCTGAGAGATATGCCCCGCCTCTCTCCATTTTTCACCGAATACCCAGGCGAAGAGCTGGGGACCTAAAATAAAGAGTATTACAAAAGGAGGAACGGCCAGCAGGAGCAGCGATTTAAATACTTTCAAAAAGACGGGCTTACAGCTGCCCGTTTCGTGATAGTCCTTCGAGGCCCGCTGGCGGAAAACGTCTCCGACGGCAGTAGCGACCAAAGAAGAAGGCAACCCCAGTATCCTTACACTCAGCCCGTACCAGCCGACAACCTGTGCACCCCCGATCCTGCTGAGCATCATGATCGGCAGCTGATTGGTGAAGTTATTCAGGAAATCCGACGGCATGCTGAAGAGTGGAAAATTCCGGAACCTCTTGAGCATCTGGCCCATATCCGCTTTAAGGAAAGAAAGCTTTAACTTCTCGGCATTAAAGAAATAATAGGTCATTCGTATGGTCGGAATGACCTGGCTGACGATCAGGCCTGTGAACAATCCTGTCGGCCCGCTGACCAGCAGGCCAAGGGTGATAGAAAATACAGGTACCAAAAAGGCCGCAGATATTCTGTTAAAAGCGACCAGCTTGAACTTGGCGCGGCGTACAGCCCAGGCCGTGAAGATGTTGTTCAATCCCACAAAAAATACGGACAGCGGTGCCAGGGGCAGCCACTTTAGAATTTGCGGATCCTGGTACATTTGTCCGACGAGGCGGCCAAACAACAGCAGGAACAAGGCCAAAATGCCCGACACCGCCGCATTGATGATCAGCGCCAGCTGGAGCACCTTTTTAGCTTCCTCCTCTTCTTTGGCTATGACAATGGCATTGTGGTACTGCAGGGTGGAAATGGTCACCACCAGCGAGGTGAATACCATAAATATGCCCAGCATGCCATAGTCGGATGGGTGATAAATTCTGGTGAGGAAGGGGGCAGTAAGGATCGAAACGGCCTGCGCGAGGGTAGTGCCGGAAGTAAGAACTGCGGTATTCTTCAGAAAATCGGATCGGCGGACTTTTTGCAACAGGAAGTCGATCATCATCACCAATTAACGGTTCGGAGAAACTATTGTTATTTAGGGATAAATAAATCTCTTATAGAACTTAAAATAGACTTACGCCTTTTTTCCTTTTCAAAATAGTGCTCGCCATAAGCAAACCCGTAGCCATACCCATAGCTATTATACCCATAGTAGCCGCTATAGTCGCCGGCCACCTCGATATCATTGATGACAATGGCCATGCGCGGAAGACGTTTGCCCGTATAGATCTCGTCGATCAGCCGCAGCTGCTTTTTCCGGGTATAGCCGTGGCGCAGTATATACAGTGTCGTGTCAGCATACGGGCATAGCACCATGGCGTCGCTAACCAGCCCCACAGGCGCCGTGTCGATGATCACCACATCGAAAGTCCTTTTCAGGTATGCAAACAGCTCCTCGATCTTCGGGTCCAGGAGCAGCTCGGCAGGATTGGGCGGAATAGGACCGCAGGGCACCACGTACAAATTGTCCGAACCTTCCACAGGCACCGGGAGACTCTCCGCTTTTACATTACCGACGATATAGTTCGTGATACCCTTGCTCTTGTTTATTCCCAGGCCCTCGATGATCTTGGGTTTACGGATATCGAACTCCAGGATAACGGTCTTCTTCCCCGTGAGCGCCAGCGAGGCGCCGATATTCGTACTGATAAAAGATTTGCCTTCGCCGCTGAAAGAAGAGGTTATCAGGATGGTCGGCTTGTCGACCTTGGTAAGAACATACTGCAGGTTTGTACGCAGGATCCGGAACTGCTCCGCAATAAATTTTCGGCTGTTGCTGGTGGTAACCATTACCTTGCCATCCATCGAATGCCCTATCTCCCCTAGAATGGGCGCCGCTGTACCTCTTTCTATCTCCGTCCTCGTCGTGATCTTGTCATTCAGCAACTCGAAAATAAAGATGATGATCACCGGTACCAATAGACCGGCAAACAAGCAAAGCAGATAAGTGTTGCGGTGATTTGGCTTGATGGGAACGGCCGATCTGCGCGCCGGCTCCACTACCCGTATATTGGAAATCGTGGAAGCAAGAGAAATGGCCGTTTCTTCCCGCTTGCTGGCCAGCAATACGTACAGCTCTTCCTTGATCTTCTGCTGGCGGCCGATCTCCAGCAATTGCTTCGATTTTCCCGGTAATGACAGCAATTCCGACCTTATTTCCCTGTTCTTTTTGAGCAGGTTGTCCCTGGCTATGATATAGGAGGCGCGTACATTGTGGAGCGTTTCCAGTATATCCTCGCGCAGCCGGCCGATGGTGATATCCATGCTCTTGATCAGCGGGTTCTGCGCGGACGTTGTGGCCAGGTTACTCTCGCGCTCCAGCTGCATCTTATTATATTCGGTGATGGAACCCATCAGCACCGGCTCTATGATCCCAAGATTCACAGGCACCGGACGAAAGCCATTCTTTGTATCCTGCAGGTAATTGTCCAGGTAATCGAGTATCTTTATTTTGACCTCCTGGTCCGTCAGGAACTTATCCGTCTCTTCTGCCCCGCTGAAATAAGTCTTGGACTGGCTTTCGACATCGATCGTATTGCTTTTTTCCCTGAAGCGCTGCAAATTTCCCTCGACCCCTCCGAGCTCGCCTGTCAGAGAGTCCAGCCTGTCGGAGATAAACCGCAGCGTATTCAAAAGAGTCTTGTTCTTATCTTCTATGATAGAGTTCTCATATTCCTTTGCCAGCTGGTTGAGGATGTCCACGCCCTTTTCCGGCACATTCGTCTGCATGCTCAACGCGACAACATTGCTATTGCCTTCCTCGACCGGCTTTACGGTTAAAGCCCCTACAATATCTTCCGTAACGTCGTCTTCCGTTGATTGCTGAACTATGAACTCGTTGGTTTGCAAACCAATATTGATAAATCGGGTTTTCCTGAACCGGAAAGTACCGAACTCGTTTTCAAATGGCTCGTAAAAATGGACGACCTTGCCAGGCGCCAGCGACAGGCGCCCCGAATCCAGCAGGCTCACTGGAAAACTGAAGGATATGGAAGAATCTTTCAGAGAGAGTACTTCCAGCTCCATCGGACTATTATTATACATTTCCGTGGAGCGGATATTCCCCTTATTGATATAGACGGTCCTGAGATGCAGCGCTCGAACCACCCGCCTGACCAGCGGCCTGGACTGGATTATCGCTATCTGATCCTTTATCTTCTGTTCGTTTCCGCCCGTAAACAGCTCCTGGAACTTATCGCTGGACGACGTCCCTTGTGAATTATCAGTGCTGGTCAGCAGGGAAGAGTCTACTTCAAAGACGGGGCTCGCATACCTTAATTGCGCATAGCCGATGAATAAAGAGACAAGGACTGATAATATAATCCAGGGTAAATATTTAAGGTGGCGAATTAGGAAATCCTTGAGATCTATGGATTTGGCTTCTTCGTCGTGGAATCCTAACGCTTCTTCTGCTGGAATATTCATGGATTTTTTATCGCTTTAGGACGGTAATTAAAATGGCGATCGTAGATACGATGCTGGTGGCGATAGTAATGGTCCGCAGTGTGCTCTGGTCAGCAGCAGCAGCTTTATTCTTTGTCAGGTCTACATATATCACGTCGTTCTGGCGCAGCTGGAAAAAAGGCGACTTAAAAATATCAGGACGGGTAAGGTCGACGCGTCCGAACTCGCGCTTGCCATTTTGTTCCCGTATGACCAGCAGATTGTCCCGCCTGGCGGTAACAGTCAGGTCGCCGGCAAGCCCCAGCGCTTCGAGAAGATTCACGCGCTCCGCTGGGATGGAATAGACGGACGGATGCGCAACATCCCCGATCACTGTAATTTTAAAATTGAGGAACCGGATGGCATACCGAGGATTTGTCAGGTAATTCTTGAGGGTGCTGTCCAATTTCTCCTTTAAGCCCTCTTTGGTAAGACCCTCCACATGAAGAGTGCCAATGCCCTGGAATTGAATATTGCCCTCCATGTCGACGAGGTAGCCGGGCGACGAAGCAGTGCTGCCGGAACTCGCACCTGCGGATGCGGTCGGGGTGGTCGCCGAAGGAGTCATCCCGCTCATGCCGACCGGCTGATTATAAATGGCCGTAGCCGCCGGGTTGTCACTGTATACCGTAATACTCAACAGATCGTTTTGCTGTATCACCGGCTCCGGGATGACGTATTGTGACAACGCAGCCGTGTCGAAGCTGCCCTGCATGTACTGCAGACGCCGCGTATTGGTGCAGGACGTCATCGCCACTGCCGCCAAACCCGTAAAAAACAAAAACCGGAAAAAAGGATTAAGCATTTTAAAAGAAAGGGCCAAATGGTTGGCTTTTAAATTATTCAGGAATATTGCATGCTACTGGCACGTTTAACGACATGGCGTTTGTCCACCGTTGCCGTTAAGCTATATCCCAGACTGTCTATTGTAATGGTGACGGTATTGCCGGATCGCTTCACGACCTTCCCTGCCTTTTCCATAAGAGCGCCGCTGGTGATGAGAACGGCATCACCGGGCTTCAGCTCCAGAGGTTCTGCTGCCACGTTTTCGTATTCGTTGAGGAAGCGCTTGATCCTGTCGATATCTGCCTGCATGATCTTTGCGGGCTTGCCCATCCAGTAGACAAAATTGAGCACCCCGCTCGTCAACCGCACTTCCGGCTGAACCACATCGATACTGATATTGACAAACACATAGGACTTAAAAAGCGGCTCCTCCACCCACTTCATCCGGTCGCTCCATCTTTTCCGCGTCCTGTTTAGGGGACAATAGGCCTCTATACCCCTTTCGGTAAGAAGGGATGACACCTTCTTCTCCCAGCGGGGCTTTGTATATACAGCGTACCAATAGTTGTTATCCACAGACATAGCTTCGCCTCCTAAGTCCCAATTTTTTTTGTGACTAATTGACTTTTAATGCTTTATATTAGATGCGCTCCCTAACAGAAAAAGGCACAAGCGAGTAACCATAATTACTCCTCATACCTTTTAATATATTATAATTGGCCTTAAAATCGAAAACGCGTCCCTCCCAGGATAATAAGATTTTTCCATTTTGGATTTAAAAACTCAAAAACTGTTAACTGCTTGATTTATTGCAATCTGGCAAGAATTTTTTGCCATCCGCAACCCGCACAAATATAGGCATTCTGATATAAAACATTTATTTATTTGACCTTTTCTCCCGCCAGCCTGTCGATCCCCCAATAAATGAAACAGGCGATCATGAACAGAATGCAGACGATAACGATCGAAAACTTGACCCTCGCCAGATTGTAGGCGATCGTCACATTCAACTGGGAGATGTGTCCTTGCAGTATCCTGGAAAGCGCTGTATTCTCGACCGCGTCGCAGGCGGTCGCCAGCAGGATCAGCCAGGCAAAACCCTTGCCACCCTTGATCATGATCTCATTCCTTGTGCAAAGGGAGACAAAGCGACAGCCCAGGGCGATGGCGACGGTATAGAGGAACATGAACACATAGGCAAAATAGGTCGTCCTAATGCCTTGCTCGTACTTGCCGCTATCCTTCCAGTGATCCATGATTATCCGGGCCTTTTCGGTCGTCTTGGCTATTTCGAACTGGACGATCTCCCCGGAGGTTAGGGGGGCGAGGAAATTTCTTACCCAGATCATGTAAGCAATGGTAAGCAGGAAAAACAACCAGAATAACTGCCGTAGACGGCTAAATCGCGCAAGCCACGATGCGGGCTCCATGAATATTGACTGTTTGAACCGTTAAGTTAGTCAAAATCGTCAACTTCCCTCTATTTATTTTGAGATCGCCCGGGGACGAAACCGGGCGGGCTTTTATCATGACAGTTCGATGACAGGCAGTCCGCTGTCCAGGGCTGCAAGGACGTCAAAAATCCGCTCGTTCCACCCCGACAATAAGGACACGCCATTCTCGGGAATTTCCAGCGGCTTTCCCCCATACCCGGCAAGGTCGAACAAGTATAGTCTTGCATACGGCGATATGGAGGACCTGTAATGCCTCCACCAATCTCCCAGATTTGCGCCCACCCCCTGGTTGTAAGCCCTGTTATCCCACAGGCGGGTATCCGTAAAGACCAGCACTTTGTCGACAACCTGCTGCTTCCGCACGAGATCCTCAATTACCAGGTGGGCGTTGATCGCATACCCGGCCTCACCTTCCCTCTGTCGGAGCTCGTCAGTCGACAGCAGCACCGGACCGTCGGGTAACTCTACGGGCTTCCAGGTGTTGCCGACGATACCGGTAATCACCTTTTCCCCCCTGCTCTTCCACAGCATCGCCAGCAATGGCGCTATGTCGAACCGCAAAACCCGCGACCCGGCGCTAACCGGGCGCCTCATGCTGTTGCTGACATCCATGGCTATAACCGATACCGATCCCCTGCCGAAATCCGAGCGGCTCCAGCTACTATGAAGGACGGCCTGCTCCAGTGCTTCACACAGCATCCCGGCTCCGCCGTGGTCCATCCGCCGCAATCCCCGGTACACTTCCAGCATTTTCAGCGGGGAGTGTTCCGTCCTCGTCACCGCCGCCGCATTGCCGAGATAGGCCGCCGCCAGCTTAAGCACCTTCCCGCTGACCCCCGCGCACAGCATGGGCTGCAGGTTATCCAGCAGAGCCGTATATCCTATCCGGAAAGAAGAGATGCCCTCCTTCCACTTATCGCGCAGGATCACCTGGCGCTGTTCAGGACTGTCATAGTGTTGATGATGAAGCGAATGCCATTCCTGCTCCCAGGTCGGCCGGAGCACCAACTGATCGCGAAGAATCTTCGAGAACAGGGCCTTCTGTTCGGGCCCCGCTGGCCTGGGACGGATGAGCACCAGGGCCTGGCGGATACCGCTGTGTACCTCCTTACTATACCGGCTAAAAGAGTACTCTTCCAAATGATTGAGCAGTTCCGCGAGGACTTTTCTTATAGCCCGCCCGGGTTTTCGTCCGCCGGCAGCAATAGCGAAATAACCCAACCACACAGGCACTTCCGTGACCTGACGAATGACCTGGCTCACCAGCAGCGCCGCCCGCTCATCATCGCCCCGCAGGGCCGCCAGCTCGGCAGTCAAAAGGAAAGCCAGATGACCAATGTTCTTTTGCTGCTGCAAATACAGGGAGAGACCGGTCAGAAACTCCAGGTCATTACTGCGGATACCCTCGCGGACCGCGGACAAAGATTCATGAGGCCGGTCCGAATGAGCGATCACGGCAGCAGACAGCAGGCTGGTATACAATTCCCACTTCGCATCCGGCATTCCAGCCTTCATTCCCGTTATCCCCAATCCACCCTTCATCTCCGGCATTCCTGCCTTTACAAAAGCATAGCGGGCGCCGGCTGCTTGTCTTTTTTTCAGGCTAAAATTGAATTTCATGGCTACCTCCCATCTTTTATTATTATAGAACCGATTGTCGTTCCTGCGTATCCCTTCCAGGAATTCTTATAAAAAAACCCGGTCGTTGCCGACCGGGTCTCCTGTATAATGTCCGTAATGGTCACTATCATTCGATATAGCCCGGTCCCGGGCAATAGTTTGCCTCTTCACGCTTCGCCAGCGTAATGAGAAATTGCTTTTTCTTTCGTCCCACCGTGTGGGTTAATTGATTTGTGGTTTTCATACGCATATCTCTGCTCTCGCGGACCGGTCAGAACGAATCCGACCAAGAAAAAACCCCGCTGGTCGGCGGGGCTTTTTATATGCTGGATCTTTTTTTAAAGTTAAGCAGCACTTTGCCCCGTGGATATACACACCTTAGTCGGGTTATACCCGGAAATACTAAGCGTATGTGTAGACTGTCGTAGCATATACTCGTGCTTTGGAACTCTACAAATTTAAAAATCTTTTTTACTTCCTGGCAAGAAATTTTAAAAAATCGTGCAAGTTTTTTTTGCCGGCAATATTAACGCGAACTCCGGCGGATTTCGGCCTTCGATCGGCTGGCACCGCAGAGATCATGCGCGGTTCGCGACGAGCTTCTGTATCTTGTTGTGCAGGTCTTCCGGCCGGAAAGGCTTCGGCACCACTTCCATGAACCCTTTCTTTATAAGGTCTATACGCATATCCTCGTATACGGCCGCTGTGAACGCGATGGCCGGTACGGCCGGCTGCATCTTCCTGATCTCCGCCAGCGCCGTGATCCCGTCCATCTCGGGCATTTCCAGGTCGATCAGCACCAGGTCGAAGCTACCCCGCCTGAACTTCTCCACCGCCTCCAACCCGTTGACAGCCTCGTGTACCTCGATACCCCATTTGGTGAGGAACTTACGCGCGACGGACATGTTGACAAAATTATCCTCGGCCACCAGAACCCGCAGCCGCTCGAATGCGGGCAGCTGCTTGACCTTCTCGTTATTGATATAGAGCTTTGCGTTCTCGTTGATCTCCAGCTCGAGGCTGAAATAAAAGGTGCTGCCCTTCCCTTCCTCGCTGTTCAGCATAAGTTCGCCGGCGAAAAGACTCACCAGCTTCTTGCTGATGGCGAGACCCAGACCGGTGCCCCCATATTTCCGGGTGGTATCCGTATCTGCCTGGGTAAAACTATCGAAGACCTCCTGCTGTTTGTGCGCCGGGATGCCGATACCCGTATCCTGCACCATGAACTGTATTATGGATTTTTTGCTGGACGAGGAGAGTTTTCTTGCGCCAAGGGTAATACCCCCTTTCTGGGTGAACTTAATGGCGTTGGACAGCAGGTTGCTGAGCACCTGGTTGAGCCGGGTCTCATCAGTAAGGTATTCCACCTCCAGATTCTCGTCGATATCCACCATGAATAAGAGTCCCTTGGTATGCGCCTGGACGGAGAACTGGGTCTCCAATTTTCTCAGGAACGCACGCATATTGACGGGTACGTTCTCCAGCTCGAACCGGCCGGACTCGATCTTGTTGAAATCCAGGATCTCATTGATCAGGGTCATCATATGCTCAGAGGAGAATTTGAGTATCTCGAAGTGGGACCGCTGGTCTTCCAGGTACTGCTCCTGCAGCAGGAGATGGGAGGCGCCAATGATGCCGTTCAGCGGGGTACGCAGCTCGTGGCTCATATTCGAGAGGAACCGCGACTTCGCCCTGGAGGCGGACTCCGCCTTTTGTTTGGCCTTCATCAGCTCGAACTGGGTCATCTTTATCTCGGAAATGTCCAGGATGCTGATCTTCCAGAAATGGCGGAAGTCTTCGAAAAAGGCGACCACATTCACAAAAGCGAATACAGTATTGTCCTTTCGGGACGTGAGCGATAGCTCGCCCTGCCAGCTGTTGAGGCGTTCATCACCCGGGCTGCCCTTGATGCCCCTGAATAATTGTATATGCTCCTTTGTAAAAAGGCTTTCCATAGGCGCGCCGACGATCTGCTTCTTGTCGTCTATCTCCAGCAGCTCGAGCGCGCGATTATTACAGTCGGTAATGGCCAGTCTTTCTGCGTCCAGGATAAAGACGCCATCCAGTGAAGTATTGTAGATGGTATCCACGAACTGCTTTTCCTTGAGGATCGCCTCCTCGTTGTTGCGGTTGATCCGGACGATCGCGTAGGAAAAGAAGGTGGTCAGCAACAGGGAAAGAACCAGGTTGCTGTCATAGAGTCTTTCGAACATGTTCACGATATGCACCTGGTAGTGGTTCTCCTGGGGACAGGCGTAAAAACAGAAGAGAAGGGATACCATCGTTACCAGGTAAGCGAAACCAAGCTCGATAAAATTCTTCCTGAAGCTGATGATAAAGGTCATGATCAGGAAGTACGGAAAGAAGAACAGGTATTCCCCTGCCTTTAGTCCTTCCATATAGTTCATGATCACCAGGTAAAGATTCAGGTTTACGATAGACACCAGCCTTGCGAGCTGGTATTTCCTCCTCAGGTTGAGGTGATAGGCGATAATAAAGACATAGGCGGCCGAAAGATTGATCAGCGCGCTGATATAAAGACCATAAAAGAAGTAGGAGATAACACAGACGAAGTGGGCGATGAGGATGAGCAGGATGAATTGGTTGAACCGGATCGTCTTTTTCTTTTTCGATGGGGTATAGTCTTCCCGGAGGCCGGAATAGACGATGTCCTCATAGAAGGATTGAATAAGTACGAATGGGTTGCTCACAGGATTCGAATAAGGGTTTTTTTACATCCCTTTACGTGAACGTTCGAAGGCAATAAATTATTTTGACCCCCGTTGTATATCCCATTCGACCGCATAACACATCCTATGTCCGGCAAGCGTTTCGTCTTTAGCGAGGCCGTCAATGGCCAATACATAATCGACTTATATGCAGGTGATTATGTAATGATCGAAGAGACATTTACAGATGTCCTGCTCGAATACGACGAATTTGTGCAAAAAATAAAAACCAGTTTCGACGGGGGAGACCCCAGGGTTCTAAAAAGCGCCATCCACAAGATCAAACC
>JAFDYE010000468.1 GCA_018267585.1 Bacteroidota bacterium | reverse complement strand
CGATGGAGCACCAGCCCGACCTTGTCGTGCTCAGCGCCTGCAGGACGGGAGACGGAAAGATGGTTAGCGGCGAGGGGGTGCAGAGTATCGCCAGAGCCTTTATTGGCGGAGGGACCGGCGCCGTGGTGGCGGGATGGTGGGACGTCAACGACGAGACGGCAGGCCGTCTGATACAGGGCTTTTATTCGCGGATGGAGGAAGGCGGCAGCGATGGCGGCGACAGCGGGGCCGGAAAAGAAAATGCCGCCCGGGCATTGCGGGCGGCAAAACTGGATTGGCTGAAAGATCCGGCCGTCAACTATCTTCACAAGCTTCCGTACTATTGGGCGGTGTTGAACTACCAGGGAGATCCGGAACCGCTGAAAGAAGCCGTCTTTTCTTCTGCCCGACGCAACAACACGCTTGTCTACGGGCTGCCGGTGCTTTTAGCGATTATAATTTGGGTTTTATATCGTGTCCGAAGATCATATAAGCGAGCGTAAAATTCCAGAACGAATTACCGGCGTTGACATAGTTGGTATGATAGAGCCTGGTAAAGCCGCGGCTATAGTTGAGCCAGAACTGGAACTTCTTATACTGAGCGCCTACCTGAGCATCCATACCGATGTCGTATGGAGCGATCTTCGTAACTCCCTGCGTGGAATTGGATGCGCCGCTGGAGAAATCGACCTTGTTGTCGATCCTTGGTTTGACGGTTACATATTCACCGCTGCCATCCAGGTAATAGGCTTCATAGTATCCCTTTTCGGTGCCGGACAGGTGTTTCGCAATATAGGGTCCGAGACCTGCAAAGATGCGCACCTTGTTGAAATCCCATTTGTACAGCAGATTGACGGGTACGCGTACTGAGTACAGCCTGATCTCCGTATTGGAGAAGCCGATATTCGCGCCACCCGGGGCAGTCGGAAAGCCCTGGCGATTGCCGAGGTGAGAGCCATTCTCGGCATATAACAGAGCAGGCTGGAGGATCAGGCCTGTGTGACCCAGGTCGTACTCCACTACCACTCCGCCTTGAAAGCCGTTGATCGCCCAGGTATTTACACCGGAAGGCAATCCGGAATATCCCTGACTTTGCCAGAAATTAAGAGATGTGAATGAACCTTCGAGTCCCACCCGCACCTGCGCATAGCCTTGTGTTACTGCAAAACATAAAATACAGATCAACAATTTTTTCATACGTTCACGAGTTTTAGTTGCCCAACAGAGGACCGGCAAGCTAGAGTATTTGCTGCAATGCCCTTTCCCTTTAACATTATGATAACCAGCTAGAGCGGAATGAGTTGCCCTGTTGAACGGGCCGCAAAATATCCATTTTTCCGGACACCGGCCAGTTTTGGCCGGTCAAAGTTGGCAAACTTAATTCCCGTTTAATTCCGAAAGAGGTCGTCCCGGTTCATAAATATTCCGGTGCCGGTCACGGTCACCGGTCCGAAATAGAAGCCTAAGCCGGGACGCTCGATGTAGCTCTTCTTATATTTTTCGTGTATGGATGAAGACTGCTGCTGGCCGTTGATCGTCAACGATTCGTCGGTGAGGGCAAAGCTGATGACGTTGTCGGGGCCGGCGACCAGGTGATCGTCGACGAAGGCCTTGATGATGGCGCGCAGCAGCGTTCGCTGGTGTTCAACATTATTGACTACCGGGTCATCTATCGCCGGGCGTTCGGGTTTGATCGTGGCAGCCCCGGGTTTGACGGGCCCGGTTGGTTGTTTGGCGGTGGCAGCGGTCGCGGGTTTAGGCGCGGCGGCGGCGGGTTTAAGTGTGGTGGTGGCTGGTTTCGAGGCGGCGGTGGCTGGCTTAATCGTGGCGGCAGCTGGTTTCGGCATGGCAGTCGGGGGCTTCGGCTTCATGGTGGCGGGTTTCGGCGTGTCGAGCGGTGGGAGCACCTGCTGTCCGGGTTCAACTGTATCCGTATTCTTTACCCAGAAGCTGTCCGTAATGATCAGTTTTTCCCCGGCCTTCAGCGGGACGTCGAATCGCGGGCTCGTGACCTGTATCAGGCCCGACAGCACATGGATGGCAGTTCGATCATGGTCGCTGTTGACGGTAAAAGAAGTTCCGAGAACCGTGATCTCCATATCCTTCACCTCGACCACAAATGGTTGGCGGGCGTTGGGCGCCACTGCAAATGTAGCGGTCCCCCGAAGTTCGACCCTGCGCTGGCTGTCCGGGAATTTAGCCGGATAGGAAAGGCTGGAGCTTTGCAGCAGCCGCACCACCGAGCCGTCGGGTAGCGTGGCTGTGGTCGGGGCGACAACCTCATTGGCGACGATCCGGATCATTTCGGGGGCGGTGTTGGACGGGAGCTCGGGGTTTCGGGGTTGGCGGTTCAGGAAATAGCCGGTCAGCGCCAGGATGACAACGGCCGCGGCGGCGGTCCACCAGGAGGACGCATGGGATCGCCGGACATGCATCCGTGTCTGAAGCCGCATCCACGCGTCCTGCGTGTCGACTGCGGGGATCGCTATCTGGTCGGTGAATGCGACGAGCCCGAGGATATCCTTGTATTTGTCTAGTGATGCCATAGTACTATTATTAGTAGTGGAAGAAATTCGGCCAGCGAAGTGCGCAGGCGTTTCAGGGCTTTTGCCATCTGGCTTTCTACAGTCTTTAGCGAAATGTCGAGCTGGCGGGCGATCTCCGGATATTTCATCCCGGCAAAACGGTGGAGCTGAAAGACCAGCCGGCACTGTCCCGGCAGCCGTTCGAGCTCCTGGTAAAAACGTCGTTCGAGCTCCTTCTGCTGTAGCCGTTCGGAGGACGGATCGGCCATCCGGGCCTGCTTCTCCAGCCAGACTACGTGCGACTGATAGCGGGTAAGGTGCTTCCTCCGACGCTGCTGTTGCAGGCATTCGTTGTGCACCGCCCTGTAGAGGTAGGCGTTCAACGACGTGTGAACCGCTATCGTCGACCATTTTTCCCAGAGCCGGCAGAAGACCTGCTGGACGATCTCTTCCGCCCGTCTCCCGTCCCTCACTGTCAGGAAGGCGTAGGCATAAAGGTTCTGGAAATAAGTCCTGAAAAGGTCCTCAAAACTTATGATCGCCTTATCTTTTGGTGAAGCCATTGTGATTGCCGTCGGTAACACGTTGCTGTTTATAGTAAGATGATCGAAGTTCGGAATACCCTTACCCGGATAAATAAAAATCTCTTCCAACTAATG
>JAFDYE010000467.1 GCA_018267585.1 Bacteroidota bacterium | reverse complement strand
CGAGCAACCGGTGAGCGAGTCGACGAAGAGCACGCGTTCCCAGGTCTTCCCCCCGTCGGTGGTCTTGTATACGCCCCTTTCCTGCTGAGGAGCATGGGTATGCCCGAGCGAGGCCACATATACTGTATTGGCGTCTGTGGGATCTACGATGATACGGGATATCCTTCCCGTCGCCCTGAGCCCCATATTTGTCCAGCTGCGGCCCGCGTTCACGGACTTGTATACCCCGTTGCCCATGGCCTCTGCCGGCCGGATCAGAAAGGTCTCCCCTGTGCCGGCCCAGACCTGGCGCGGCTCAGAAGGCGCGATCGCGAGCGCCCCGACGGAGGAGTTGTCGGCGCTGTCGAAAATGGGACGCCAGCTAATGCCCGCGTCCTCTGTTTTGAATATGCCGCCCGAAGCCGCACCTATATAGGCGATATTCCGGTCGCCCGGCACACCGGCGACGGCGATGGCGCGGTTGCCATCGGGACCGATGAACCGAAAGTGCAGCTGACCGAAGATGCTGCTGTCGATCGACTGGGCCGATACGGCCAGGGCGCCGAGAAGGAACAGCAGACAGCCCATTTCTTTACGCATAGCAGATAATTTTATGAAAATTACCTTATGATCCTTAACAAAAACCGCTTGCGTTCAAATCGGTATAGCATTGGTTAAAATCAGGTGAGTGGCGGCTCACGCAACCCGCAGATGCCGCCGCCGTACATAATATCTGTATCTCACTACGGCCGCCGCTATCAGCGCGACCCCGCAGAGCTCGGACAGCATCTTCTCCGCGTCGAACCAGTCGACGGGGCGATCCTTCAGCAGCGGGTCCATCACGACCCCGTGGACGACGAACAGCAGCGCCGTGCCATAGGAGATGAGGTGGATATTCTTCCACAGCCGAAAACCCATCCGGTTCTTTATCTTCTTCTGTGTTGTGATGATAACCGTAAGCAACGCATACATCGCCAGCGCGCCAAGCATCGTCCACAAGACCTGGTGCGGCGCATTCAACGGAATAAGGATATCGATGACCCTGTATTTCAATGAGGCATCGGCCAGCAATAGCAGCACGTGGCCCGCTACCAGCGCCAGCGCGACGTAGGCCGTCCAGTTATGCAGATCGTCCAGGCTTACCTTCTTTATGAAAGGCGGCAATTTCTTCCACACCGGCGATCGCCGGTAAGCCGTGCTGAGCAGCATGCCCAGCAGCAGGTTAAAGGTCAGTACGCCCGTTGCGATAAGGCCGACATCGGACGAGAGCTCGAGCCATTGATTCTCCATTTCAATTGGTTGTCGGGTTTTCTTTTACGCTTATGACCGGCACCTGCTGCTGGTAGGCCAGCTTGTTCAGAGCGGGAATGCCGGTGGTGAGAATGTTTTTCAGCTTGTCGAGCTGGACATCCGTCCGGGCGCTCAGCGAGGCAAAGACCTCGCGGGCCTGGCGGTTGGGTGCGGCATAGCCTTCCGACGCATAGCCGTAGACGCCGGAGAGCTTGTCGTTGAGCCGGATGGGGAAGTTCAGCATATCCTGCCCGCTTTTCGACTTTGTCTGATACAGCGCTTCTTCGATGGCCGTCAGGTTGCGAATAAGGCTATCTGATAGCTTTCTGATCGGCTTTTGCGTGCTGTCCAGCCGGGTGTTGAAGTCCTGCAGCTGGGTGCGGACGCTGCGGATCTGCAAGATGGCCTTCTGGGCCTCGTTGTATTTGTCGCGTACCTGCAGCAGGAATCCCGTCTGGGCGTCGTAGTCCGCCTCGGTCAGCTTGTAGTTGGGGTCGCCCTTTATGACAAAGGAGACGTCTGCCGAGTCATCGTCATAGCGAAAACGGGCGCTGTATTTACCGGGCGCCGCCTTCGGAGCGCCGGCTCCGCCCGTCCAGAGCAGCATGCCGGTGATCTTCTCAGCCGGCGCATACAGCATGTCCCAGACAAAGGTATTGATGCCGGGTTCGCAGTCGAGCCGGGTATCGGGCTCCTTCGAGCGCGTGGTAAAGCTGCGTATCGGCTGGTGCTGCTTGTCAAATATGGTAATCGACACCTTGGGCGTATCCGCGGGAGACTTCAGCCAGTAGTGGAAGACCACGCCGTTGGGCGGGTTCTGGCCGGCGTTGTGAACGGGCTGCTGGTCGCGGCGTCGGCGTCCCCCGCCTTCGGTTCGCCAGGCGTCCTCTACGGCAAAGACGTGCAGCCTGTTTTTCAGGACCTCCGGTGACTGCTGCTGCAGAAGGGAGAGGTCGTCGAGCGCCCAGAAGGCCCGGCCCTGCGTTGCCACGATGAGGTCGTTGTCCTTGATGGTGAGATCGGTGACGGGAACGACCGGAAGGTTCAGCTGAAAGGGACGCCAGCTGTCTCCGCCGTCAAAGCTGATGTACATGCCGTATTCGGTGCCGGCATAGAGCAGCCCCGGCCTTTTCCTGTCGGCCCGGACGACGCGGGTAAAGTGCCGCGGGTCGATGCCTTTTGTGATCAGCTTCCAGGTCTTTCCATAGTCTTCCGTCTTGAACAAATACGGCGTGAAATCGTCCTCGCGGAAACGCGTACCTGCAAAATAGGCTGTCCCCTTCCTGAATGGATCAGTCTCCACGCAGTTCCATAGCGTCCATTTCCCTGCCTGCGGCGGCGTGATATTCGCCCAGTGCCTGCCTCCGTCTTTGGAGACGTTGATAAGGCCGTCGTCGCTGCCGGTATAGAGCAGATCCGGCTCGAGCGCGGACTCCGTCGCCGTAAAAATGGTACAGTAGTATTCGGCCGAGGTGTTGTCCTTGGTGATGGGGCCGCCGCTGGGTCCCTGCCGGGATTTGTCGTTGGTGGTCAGGTCGGGGCTGATCGTCTCCCAGGTCTGGCCTTCATTCTCGGTCATGAACAGCTGATTGCCGGCAGCATACAGCCGGTGCGGGTTGTGCGGCGAGAAGAAGATGGGATAGTTCCACTGAAAACGATACTTCAGCGAGTCGGCGCCGGAACCCGTGGGGTTGTCGGGCCAGACGTCGATGGCACGGTTCTCGCCGGTGCGGTGGTTCAGCCTTCCCAGGTAGCCGTCGTAGTTGCCGCCGTATACGATATCCGGATTCAGCGGGTCCGCGACGATATAGCCGCTTTCGAAGCCCGCGGTCGGTTCCCAGTCTTTTGACGTAATCGCCGGCCCGGTCGAACGGCTCTTGATGCGAACGCTGGTATTGTCCTGCTGGGCTCCGAGGATATGATACGGAAAGGCATTGTCGGTAGTGACGCGGTAGATCTGCGCGGTGGGCTGGTTGTCGACCGTGCTCCAGTCTTCGCCGCCGTTGTAGCTGACCTGCGCCCCGCCGTCGTCGGCGAGTATCAGCCGGTGGCCGTCTTCGGGGTCTATCCAGAGATCGTGGTGGTCGCTGTGCGGACTCGCCACGGACGCGAATGTCTTGCCGCCGTCCAGGGAACGCTGGAATTGTACGTTGAGCACGTAGACGATATTCTCATTCTTTGGGTCGCAGTACACGCGGTTATAGTACCAGGCGCGCTGGCGGATATCGTTGGTGCTGTTGACCTTTGTCCAGTTGTCGCCGCGGTCGCTGCTGAGAAAGAGACCGCCGTCGGCATTCTCGATCATTGCATAGACCTTGTCGGGATTGGAGGCGGGTACCGCCACGTTGACGACACCCCAGACGCCTTTGGGCAGGCCTTTTTTTGCCGAGATATTCGTCCAGGTCTCTCCGCCGTCAGTGCTCTTGTAGAGGCCGCTGCCGTCACCGCCGCTCTCCATGCTGTAGGGAGTCCTTTTGACGCGCCACATGCCGGCATAGAGGACGGACGGATTGCCCGGTTCCATGACCACGTCGGAACAGGCCGTCTGGTCATTGACGAATAGCACTTTCCGCCAGGACTTGCCCCCGTCAGTAGTCTTGAACACGCCGCGTTCTGCGTTGTGCCCGAACAAGTGCCCCATGACGGCGACCCAGGCAATATCGGGATTGGCGGGGTGTACGACGATACGTGCTATATGGCGGCTGTCCTTCAGTCCCAGATCGCGCCAGCTGCGGCCGCCGTTGTCGGAACGCCACATTCCCCCCAGGTTCTCGCTAACGTTGTTACGCAGTGTGCTCTCGCCTTCGCCGGCGTATACGATCGATTCGTCGGAAGGGGCGACCGCTACCGCTCCCACGCCACCCCCAAAAGATCCGTCGGAGACGTTCTTCCAGTTGCTGCCGCCGTCCATCGTCTTCCAGAGACCGCCGCCGGTTGCGCCAAAATAAAAGGTGTTCCTGTTCTTGAGGCTGCCCGATACGGCGTCTGCGCGGCCGCCGCGGAACGGGCCGATCAGCCGGTATTTGAGGGCCGCGAAATAGATAGAGTCGGTTTTTTGCGCCTGGCCCGCCGTGGCGCCCAGGACCAGCGTTGAAATAAAAAAGAGATATCTCATGCGTTGGATCATTGTATTTGTTTTTGAAGCTGCAGGAAGGCTGCGTTGGTGGCCTCTGCAGCCCTTATGGTCGTCTGAAGGCCGGCGACGGTCTGTTCGGTCGGAGGCATATCGGACTCTTCCAGTATATTGAAAATGGCGGCAAAATTTCTTTCCAGCGTGGCGAGCTGCTTTTCGAGGGCCTGGCTGCCAGCGGATTTCGTTCGAAGCGCGCGTACCTTTTGGAGGACGGCCATCGCCTGCTGACGGCCTTTATATGCCTGCAGGGCCAGGTCGTGCTGCTGCTGCAGGGCCGCTACGGGTGTCTTCACGCGCGGGTCCATACGGACGGTCAGCTGCTGCGTGTAGGTCTTACCGTTGGCTTTCAGCCGGACGGTATAGACGCCTGGCATGACCCAGGGAGAGGTTGGGCTGGCAGCGGTATTCGCATACACGGCGCTGATGGGGAAGGATGCCGGGACGTTCAGCGGCTGGTAGTGGAGGTCCCAGATGAAGCGGTGGGCGCCTGCTTTGGCGGATAGCAGCTGCTGGGGCCGGATCCAGTACAGTGGGATATTGACGTCGGGTATGGCATATAGGGTGTCCCTGCTCGAATAGTGGCGGATGGTCTGGCCGGCCGGGCTGATGATATCCAGCGTAACGGAATCGGAGGCATCTGTCTTCAGGTAATAGTCGATGATCGCGCCATCGGGCGGGTTCTCCCCTGCCGGCTCCTCTTGTGGCAGCGGGGTATCGGGGTTCATGTCCCAGCGGACGCGGATGGCGGGCTCGGGTTTGTATAGTGTCGCGTCGGCCACGGCGGTAGTCAGCTGTCGCAGAGGCGCGATGTCGTCTAGTATCCAGAACGACCGCCCGTGCGTACCTACGACCACGTCGGCGTCCTTGAACACCAGGTCGCGGATGGAGGTTGCGGGCATGTTCAACCGAAGAGATGACCAGCTGGATCCGTCGTCGAAGGAGACATACACCGCCGTTTCCGAGCCGGCCATCAGCAGACCCTTGTGGTGCGGGTCTTCGCGGATCACGTTGATCGGGTCGTCGGGAAGGCCCTTATCGATGGCGCTCCAGGTCTTGCCGCCGTCATGGGTCCGGTAGATATGAGGGTGCATATCGTCGACGCGGATGCCATTAACTGCCGCATATGCCGTGCCGGCGTCGCTATGACCGGCGTCGATAAGGGAGACCTTCATCCAGGCAGTGACGCCGGGCGGCGTGACGTTCTTCCAGGTCTTTCCGCCGTCCCGGGTAATATGAATGAGGCCGTCATCGGTGCCGGCCCAGATGGTCTGCGGGTCTACCGGTGAGGGAGCTACGGTATAGATGACGCCGCGGCGGGGCATTTGTCTGAGCGACTCTGAGCTATAGACGCCGACGCTGGCGGGGATATTCCAGGTCTCGCGGCTGAGGTCGGGGCTGATCACCTGCCAGGAGTGGCCGCCATTGCTGGTCTTGAAAAGAACGTTACCTGCGAAGTACAGCGTATGCGGGTCTGT
Organism: Bacteroidota bacterium; assembly: GCA_018267585.1. Lineage (GTDB taxonomy): Bacteria > Bacteroidota > Bacteroidia > Chitinophagales > Chitinophagaceae > Puia. The sequence goes on along the minus strand of JAFDYE010000467.1, from coordinate 16,495 downwards.
GGGTGAGAACAGGACGGGAGCGGTACGGAGGAATCTGTATTTGCCGCTGCGGACCGCTTCCGGTGCGATGTTCTGTATCTGGCCGGTGCGTTTATCATAGCGGGTGATCTTTCCGCCATAAATAATGTTGGGGTCGAGCGGATCAGGGGCTACATAGCCGTACTCCTCGACGCCCACGGGGTGCCATTCGCGGAAGGTGATGGCGCCGTCGTTGCCCCGGGAGGCGATGCCGACGGAACCGCTCTCCTGCTGGCCGCCATAGACATTATAAGGAAAGGCATTGTCGGTGATGACGTGATAGAACTGGGCCGTGGGCTGGTTATACCAGGAAGAAAAGCTTTCACCGCCGTTGACCGTCACGATGGCGCCCTGGTCGCAGGCGATCAGCATGATCTGCGGGTTGTCCGGGTTGATCCAGATGCGGTGATAGTCGTCCCCGCCAGGTGCGCCTCGGAAGGCACTCCAGGAATTGCCGCCGTCGGTGGATCTCCAGACGACTACGTCGGCAGTATAGACGATGTCCTTGTTCTTCGGGTCTGCTTTGACTTCTGCAAAATCGTCCCCACGTCCCCAGAAACGCTGGTCGCTGTTGAGTTTTTTCCAGGTCTCGCCCGCATCGTCGCTGCGATAGATGCCGCCATAATTCGCGTCTGCCGCAACCGTGGCATACAGGCGGGAGGGATCGGACGGAGCAATACAAAAGCCGATGCGGCTGAGCCCCTGCGCCGGGGTAGGCAATCCTTTGGTCAGCTGTGACCAGGTGGTGCCCCCGTCCATGGACTTGAACAGACCGCTGTTGGGCCCGTTCCATGCGCCATTCTCCCAGGGCCCCTGCCGGCCGGCCCAGAGATCGGCGTACACGATCTGCGGATTGACAGGATCGATCGTGACCTGTACCGCCCCGGTGTTCTCGTCCTTATATAAGACTTTCTCCCAGGTCTTGCCGCCGTCGAGGGTGCGATAGACGCCTCTTTCGGGATTGGGGCCATAGGGATGGCCGAGCACGGCGACGAATACGCGATTCGGGTTTTGGGGGTCGATCGCCAGACCGCCCATCTGCTGTCCCGCCTCCAGCCCCAGATGGGTCCAGGTGCGACCGGCATCGGTGGACTTGAAGATGCCCTTGCCAACAGACAGGTCGGGTCGTTGAATGCCCTCTCCGCTGGCCACATAGACTATATTGGGGTCGGAAGGAGCGACGGCGACGTCGCCGACAGAGCCGGTCGGCTCCTGGTCGAAGATCGGCGCCCACGTGCGGCCGAAGTCAGTGGTCTTCCAGACGCCGCCGTTATTCACACCGATATAGAAGACGTTGGGCTGCCGGGGCGAGCCGCAGCCACCGACCGTACGCCCTCCGCGATGAGGGCCGATCATCCGCCAATGTAGATTATCAAAAAGAGAGGTATCAGGCGCCTGCGCGAGAACCGCCAGCGAGACGGTACAGCAGGACAGCAACAAAAGCAGTCGGTTCATGTGTAGTAGTTGATAAGAGGGCAAAAATTTACGATATAACTCGTTACCGGCCAGAACCGTCCATCAACTTTTTTTGGTCGGTGAACTGTTCTGTATATTCGGAACCACAAATCAATCGTGAAATGCTTCGATTCCGTAGACTTTCTGAAGTCCTGTTGTTATCCATCGGCTGCCTCGGCGCTGCGGCGCAGACCGCGCAAATAGCGAAACCCCTGGTCCCGGCTTTTAAGGTCATCGCTTTTTATACCGCGAAGAACGACGCGGCTCATATCAGTTTCGTACACGAAGCCAACCGCTGGTTCCCGGAGATGGCGAAGATGTATAATTTCAGCTATGACTCGACAAATGACTGGAGCAGGATGACAGAAGACTTTTTATCGGGCTACCAGGTGGTGCTGTTCCTTGACACCAGGCCGGAGGACCCGGCCCGGCGGCTGGCCTTTCAGCACTATATGGAGCATGGGGGCGGCTGGATGGGTTTCCATTTTGCCGCTTTTGCGCTGACCCCTTCGGATGTCCCGGCGAACTGGGACTGGTATCACAAACATTTCCTGGGTTCTGGTTCCTATGTCAGCAATGTCTGGCGGCCCAGCGCTGCAATATTGAATGTCGAGGGACGCGGCTTTCCCGCACTGAGGCAGATGCCCGCAAAGTTTGCGTCGGCTCCGAATGAATGGTACCGTTGGTCGGAAGACCTGAGAAAAAACCCGGACATCAAGGTGCTGGTGTCGGTGGATTCCGCGAGCTTTCCGCTGGGCTCCGGCCCCAAGCCATACGAGATATGGCATAGCGGCGACTATCCCGTCGTATGGACGAATACGAAATACCGCATGATCTATATGAACATGGGTCATAACGATATCGACTATGATCACCGGACAAACCAGGAACTATCGTTCACGCTGCGAAACCCGGCCGAAGAGCGGCTGATCCTCGACTGCCTGCTTTGGCTGGGGGGAGCTCCGGCCGGTAGCGGCCGGTGACCGGCTGGCCTAGCGGGCGTCCTGCAACAATTCGACAATCTGCGTATGTCCGAGGTGCCTGGCCCACTCCAGCGCAGTCGACTGATAGGCGCTGTCCTTCAGCCGCAGGTCGGGTCGCGCGGTCAGCGCCATCCGGGTAAGGTCGGCATCGTTGCGTTCGGCTGCAAAATGCAGCAGCGTCTTATTCCATTCCCCGTATATTTTATTGACCGAATGGGGGTCTTTCCGGAGCAGTTGGAGGGCGCGGTCCTGCCAGCCAAGGTCCCAGGCGTCGAGGACGGTGTAGTCGGCGCCGATATCGACGAGCCACTCTGCTGCGGACGGCTGCCGGCAGTGCACGGCCAGTTCCATCAGCGTGAGCCCGTTGCTGAGCTCCCGGTTGAGGTAGGTGGAAAGCCCGGGCGTCTTTTCCAGCCGGGGGCGAAGGGCGTCCAGCGTCAGCCGGTCTCCCCTGCCAACGGCTTCGGCAAGCTGCACGTCCGAGGAAGAAGGCGGCCGGTTGATATACCGGTCGGTGACAAGCCACCAGGTCTGACCATCCCGTATAACGGAGAAGCCTAGTTGCTCATACGTCCGCTGTCCTGCGCCGGTGGAGTTCAGCACGGCATAGCGGTATCCTTTGTCGCGGGCAAAGAGACAGGCGGCCAGTGTAATGGCCTTGCCGATGCCTTTTTTCCGGTGACGGGGAACGACGCCGACGTGATAGATGCCTGCCGCGCCAAGCTCTCCTGTGGTGAGGAAGACGACGCTATGTCCGACCACTTTGCCGTGAAGGGTCGCGACAAAACGCGTCCATTGCCCGGGCAGGTCGATAGTGGCGGCGGCGGGGACGATGACCTGCGCATATGGCAGGTTCTTTATGTCGGTCAGTGAACTTTGGTTGTCCGCGACGATGGTCAGCCCCCGGGGAAAGGAATGATCGACGCGAACCTGGCCCAGGTCGAGGGCCATCCAGCGGGGCTTCCAGCCCGGTTGAAAGCCCCTTGCAAGCAAGCGTACACCCAGGTCAGGCGGAGTCGACGGTTCCAGCGACCAACAGCCCGCCCCTTTGGGCGGGTGAACGCGATAATACGCCATCAGGTCATCCAGCTGTCGTCCCGCATTCTCCTCGGTCAGCTGGGGAAAGGCCACCATAGAAGGGCTTTGCGCATTCCCCGATGTCCAGCACAGACCTTCTACATCAAAGAAGCTGCCGCCAAGGGTCAGCGCTTCTTTTTTGAACAGCTCGCGATGATTGAAGGCGGCAGCCTGTTCAAGCCTGCCGGGATCGGCGACCTGGAGTATTGACGGATAAGCCATCAGGATAAATCTAGCTCATCCCACCCGCCCGGCAAAAAAAATTATTGCTTTCCGTACTTCTTCAGTCCTACCGAGGCGAAGGCATAGATCTCCCGCATGATATAGGGCGGCAGGGAGTCTGGCGGAACGCTTGCAGGCACCGACCTGTCGGTGACCGCCGGGTCCGCGATACGTCGCAGATGGTCCAGACAGCTATTGCGTGTCGTCAAAAAGAGGAATGTCTTGATCTTTTCGTCGCTGGTAAAGTCCGCACGCCGCTGCCAGCAAAGGAAAAAAGCGTCCAGCGATAGCTGATAGGCGGCCGGGGCATCGCGCACCAGCATAAAAGCAAAAGAAAAAAGCTCCGGATAGTACTGGAAAAAAAAGACCTTGAAGGCTTCCGGCAGCCCCTGACGAAAATAGGTGACACTGATGTCTTCCTCGTCGGCTCGTTCCGATTTCATACTTGAGATCATGGTTAAATTTTTAGAATGCCGGCGGCATCCCGGTAAAACGAAACGATTGGATAAAGCAAGGGAATCCGGTCTTGAAAGACTTTGATAAGAGAACTTAGTTCATCAGGTGATTGTCCCAGTGAATTTGGGATGCCCCGTCCCTGGTATTACCCGTCCATGGAAGATAGCAATCGGTGTAATGATTCTCAATGGCGAGGCCGATGGCTTCTGTGTGGCCATTCGATTCTTTCTCTATGTCGGCCCAGGTGTCCTTCTTATTATACACCAGCGCCATGGATTCTTCGCGGCCTTCGGGAAAATGAACAAGAAAAACGACGACTGTATTGACGAGGATCGGTTTAACTATGATGAGATTCCACTGTCCTTCGAAAAAATATTCGAGCTCGAAGGATTTCTCGAAGGGCAAGAGCTCCTGGATCGAAGATGCGTACGGGATATTCTTTAACCTGTTGAGTTTTAAGCGAAAACCGGACATAGTGAAAAATTAAAATAAATGAACGAATCATCGGTCAGACTAAGAGGACGACAGGTCTTGATTTGAGTCAGGAACAAAGCTTAAACAGGATATTCACTGGCGGTTGAGCTATATAAGCAGGAGTCTGCCTGATCATTACTAAGAGCAAATTAATAGCTTTACATGAAGATTCCGTAGAATTAATTCTACAGGAGATTTTTTTTTATTGATGAATTTAGCATAAATGCAACCACAGATATTATTGGCGGACGACCACAGCATGATCAGGAAAGGTCTGAAGCTGCTATTGCAACTGCACCTTGGCTTTACTGACGTCTCTGAAGTTGTCAGCTGCAACGAGCTGATGAAGGAGCTTGCAAAGAAAAAGTATACGCATCTCGTATTAGATATCATCCTGTCGGATGGAAGCACGCTGGAGATCCTGCCGAATATTCAGAAATTATATCCCGAGCTGCGCATAATGGTTTTTTCGATGCAGCCTGCGGAAGTCTATGGAAAGGCATTGCGGCAATACGGCATCGATCACTATCTGCCCAAGACAACGCCGGAGGAAGAAACGATCCGGCTGCTGCGGCGCTTTCTGCTGAACGAGCAGTCGACAAGAGACGGCTCCGGAGTCCAGTGGCCCAACAATCCCTTCTCGGCGCTGGCCCCGCGCGAGCTGGAGATCCTCCACTATGTTCTGAAGGGCCTGGGCACAAAAGAGATAGCCGAGACGCTGAATGTGAAGATGAACACCGTATCCACTGTAAAAAACCGCATATTCGAAAAAACCCTTACGACAAATCTTAAAGAATTGATAGAATTGGCTACATTGTACAATGTCAATTACTAGGATTGCGGGGTTTTTGATGCTGCTGTGCTGCTGCTATCACCCGAAGGCCCAAGACTACTACCATATCGATCATTTCACTACCGATAACGGTCTCCCTTCCAATGGGATCAAAGGACTGCAATGGGACGGACAGACGGGTTTCTGCTGGATCGCGACCGAGGCGGGCATCACCCGGTACAACGGCGCGGACTTTGTCACCTTCAATCGGAGCAATACTCCCGGCTTCTTTTCCGAACGAATGCTTTTTCTGCTGAAAAGCAGGGACGGACGCTGTTATACTGCGGACGAAGTAGGCAATCTTTTCCTTATACTGCGGAATAAACCCCAGTTCACTGGCCAGATCAAGGTCGATACCCGCCCCACAACCTTCAGGCTGATCGGGCTGATCGCCTCGGGCAGGCTGTTCCGGCAGAGCTCGCAGCAGCCGCCATCCGGCTTTGGCTTTGATTTCTCTCTGCAGGCGCTGATACCTGTGAGCGAGGAGAGGCTGCTGCTGACGCAGCATGACAGCCTGTTTGACTACCGGCTGGGTCGGCCAGTCCCCTCTTTTCTGACCACACTGCCGCCGGGCTCCAAACCGTTCAGTCTCGGGGACAGCCTGTTTGTTTTTGATCCGGCCAACGGCTTCTGCAAAATATCTTCCGATTATCGCAGAAGGTCAGCGGTAACTTTGGATGGAGCAGATGGAAAAGGCAAGCCCCGGCTGTTCTGGGATAACGGCATGGGCAACCCGATACTTGTAAAGGACAACCGGGCCTGGGTGCTGGACTATGCGCAGAGCAGGTTGAAGGCGAGGCTCGTCTGCGACGCAATGCCGTATGATGCAGCCCCGCTGTTCGTCCGGTATGACGAGAAAGCTAACCTGCTTTTTCTGGGCACGGCTTCGCAAGGGTTGTTCGTGATACGCAGGAATGCCGTGCGCGCGATCAAAAAGGCGGCCGGCCCCGACGAAGCCGACAGGCAGTCCGCCTACTATAGCCAGATAGCGCTGCCGGGAGAGGCGGTGCTCACCAGCAACGGGGATGTTGTCGGTCTTCCGGCGGCGGGCAAACGATGGGGCGCCGGCGAACTGCCGGTCCGGGGCAGCTTCAACAATTTCGTACTCACCACCCCGGACAGCGTGCTGTGGTATAGCAGGAACGACACAATATTTTCCTGGTCTTACCGGACGCGCGAACGGACAGCGATACCTGCAGGCGAAGGCTCGATCACGGACGGCTTTGCCCTGTCGGAGGGTGATCTGTATGTCGCCAACGCCATCGGCATCGGGGTCTTGCGCAAAGGCAGGATCGAGTACCAGTACCGGTATCCGAAGCCGGACATCAACAGCAACGCCCCGTTCGCCATGCAGGAGATCAGTCCCGGTCTGATCGCGATAGCCACCTGCGACGGACTTTTCCGATACAACATCCTGACCCATTTAGTCGATACCCTGTGGAGGAAGCCGGGCATCTGCGTCCGCAGCCTGTGGAAGTACAAGGGTTATTTGTTCATCGGCACTTATGGGAAAGGTATCTTTCTGTATAAAAATGGTCAGATACGCCCGATACCGCCGGATAAGAGCAGGTACCTGGACTACGCACACTGTTTCATTCCGGACAAGTACGGCTTCTGCTGGATCAGCACCAATAAGGGCGTTTTCCGTGCCAGCCCGGAGGACATGACAGCGGCTTTTGACGACGGTCGCCGTGATGTCTATTACCATTATTACGGCAGGGCGGACGGGATGGGCATCACCGAGCTCAATGGCGGGTGTACTCCCTGTGCGCTGCGCATGAACGACAGCACCCTGTCCTTTCCTTCGATGGACGGACTGATCCGGGTTGATCCTTCGCGGCCGATCACCGGGCTGCCCGGAGGAGCGATCTATATAGACGAGTTCATGGCGGACAGCCAGCTGGTCAACAGCGCTTCGCTGATAAGACCCGAGCTTCCCGCCAGCACGAGGGAATTGGTGTTCTCACTGGGTTTTCCCGCCTGGGCCGGTAAGGAAAACCTGTATGTCGAATACAGGCTGGAACCTTATTCACCTGGCTGGCAGCTCCTGGATATCCAGAATAATCCAAAACTTCGTTTCAGCAACCTACCTTCGGGGGTTTACCGGCTCGAGATCAGGAAACCCAATGGATTTGGAGGCAGCTACAGTTCGACCACCTGCAGTTTTTATATCATCCCGCGCTGGTGGCAGCAGCCGTGGAGCTGGATCCTCAGCCTTGGCCTGCTCGCAGCCTTTATCGGGACCATCGTCCGCTGGCGGACCCGCCGGCTCGAGCTGCGGCAGGACAGGCTGGAAAAGCAGATCGCCGAAAAAACCAAAGAGCTGCAGGAAAAGAACGAAGAGCTGGAACGCACCGATCAGATCAAGACCAGGCTGATCTCCATCATAAGCCATGACCTGGTGACGCCGCTGCGTTTTCTGCATATGACCGGGAGGAACCTCATCGAAAAAAAGCACGGCCTGACCGAAGACCTTCAGACGGAGGCCATCAGCGAAATGGCTACCACTTCGAAAGAACTCGAGCTGCTGTCCACCAATATCCTGAACTGGATAAAATACCGCAACGAAGACCGGCGCCTTGCCAAAGAGAGCTTTAACCTCAGCGAGCTGGTGACGCAGTTGTTCGGCATTTTCCAGCCAATGGCCCGACAGAAGGACGTCAGGCTGCTCAACGAGATCGACAGCCTCATCGTCGTCTTTCAGTATATCGAGCCGGTCAAGATCGTTCTGTACAACCTCATACTCAACGGCATCAATTTTACCCCGGAGGGGTATATCCGGGTTGGGTGTGTCCGCAGCGGGGACAGCATTTCACTCATCATCGAGGACACCGGCGTCGGGATGACACTGGAGCAGATCAACAATATCATGGCAGATCATTTTATCATCTCCTCTGCCAATGTGGATAACCGGAAAGGCAATGGGCTCGGGTATCTCATCATCAAAGACCTGCTGAAGATCATCCGCGGGCGGCTTTCCATTCAGAGTGAGAAGGGGAAGGGGACAAAGGTTACGGTCTGGGTGCCTCTATAAAAAAAGGCCGGTCTGCTGAGACCGGCCACCAACTTTACGACAGTTGCTTATAATTTTTTACAATAAAGTATACAGAAGCAGGGCCGCAGCTGCAATCCCTATGAGAAAACAGATCAATAGCGCCAGAGCCCCTCTGGTAGATATGGATGTATATCGGGTCTTTGACGTCATGGTAGCGCTGCTTTAGCTGTTGATCACAATTGAATTATCAAGGTATTGCTGTGTCGGATGGTAGATGAACAGGCAGCTGCCGTCCTTTACCGCCCGGATGATACGCCCGCTGATGGCGGCGGGCAGGGCGGGACATCCCAGGCTGGTGCCGAGCGTACCAAAGTCCTGCATGTATTTGTCTCCGACATAAGAGGAGCCGTGCAATACGATATTCCGCTTCAAAGCCAGGTCGTTATATCCGCTGTCGACCCCGTTGAGCCGCAGCGAGAGGCCATTGCGGCCATAATAGACCCTGTTCGTCACATAGAATCCCAGGCTGCTTTTATAAGAATCGGGCTCGTTGGAGAAAGAGGTCGCATATTCCTCACCGGAGTTCTGGCCATGGGCTACGTAGGTCCGGAACAGCAGCTTGCGATGCCGGACGTCGATGACATACATCCGCTTGCTGCAGCAGGACTGGCTGAAATCGCAGATTGAGAGGACGGTACGCTTGCGGATAACGCCTTTTTTCAACAGGTTGTAATAGCCACGCCAGGCATATTCGAATGCCTTCGGGTCGAGGCCCTGCCTTTCGAGTTTCATGTTACTATAGAGCATGACGGCCTGGTTGATCACCATCCGAAGCTCTGCGGCCTTTGCGGCAGACGCCGATATGATGCCATTGCTGGTCTCTTCTTTTGCTTCCGTGGTTGCCGCGACGGGGGCCGGTTCGGCTGCCGCGACGGGCGTCTCTTCTGCCGGTTTGGCTTCAGGCTTGATGGCAGGAGCTGCCGGGGGCGCCGGTGCAGTCGCACTGGTTACGTACTCCCGGGCGGTAAATTTCGGGATGGCGGTGAGAGATGGCTGTTCGATGAACCGGGCGATGACCGCCGAAGAATAAAAAGGCAGAACGACCTCCTTGCCTTTCAGACTGTCTCCGTCGGCTTTAGCACGTCCCGTTATCATTGCCGGGGCTGTCAGGATCATGGACGACAGGGTAACCTTAAACAAAAGGTTAGAAAGTACGCGCATGGGATTTGGATTTTAATTACGGTTATAGGATTTGGGTTACGAATCATTCTTTTCGGATGCTGAACTTCGTCGTCTCGACCAGCACAGCATCCCGGTAAAGCTCATATACAAACTGCCCTGCGTGTTCGAAATTGTATTTTTCTACGATCAGCATCGGGTCCCGTATCTGACGGATCTCGAAAAGCAGCATGCGGTGCTCGTCAAAAAAGCGGATCTTGTACCGGCCGGCGGTGTTTTGAGGAACGGTTATGACCAGGTCACCATTGGCATTGCGGCGAACATAACCTGAGCTCAACCCACCGGGGGGATTGTCCCTTTTAATATATAACGCATAACGTGGAGAATTATGACTTCTCCAAAAGGCGGAATGAAAATAATTTTTGGACGAAGGGCTGGCCTGCGCGCCGGGAGCGGCAAGAAGGGCGATAAGGACGAGAAATGACAGGTTTCTGCCCCTCGGTTTAGGATACGGCATGATCATATTTTAAATACAGTAACGCAAAAGGACTAGAACGGCTAGCTTGTTCCGGTCGGCCGGTCTTTCCGTACACCGGTCCTCCGGTCCGTCGACTGGGGCGGCGGTTCGTCGTTCTTGTTGCTCTTCATAGTGATGACCGGGCTGTTATCACCGGCGACTCTTGATTCGAGTTCGTGATACTCCCGCTGGACAGTCAGCACTTCAGCGTGGACGTCTAACATTTCCTGTTCGAGCTCGTTTATCCGGCGCTCTTTCTTGGCCAGCTGCCGGCTTCTTCCCCAAAAGCCCGCCAGAACCGCGATACAGATGATCAGGGCAAAAATATACGCGTCGATGGTTAATTGGAATGTCGGCATAAAATGATCAGTTAGTTAATCGAATAAGAAAAAACGACAAAATAAGTAGATCGGATTATGCGTTTCAGCGTCTGAGGGGATGATTGATGGTCGTGTACAGGCAGACTATGCCCTTGGGGTAAAGTTTATTCATGTGGATACAGATTTTTGTTCTATAAAAGTACCCTCCCCTTCCACCTGCGGGTACTCACAAGAGCAAAATGAGCCACGCGATCAGACAAAGCCTTTCTCTACTAAGGTGTTACATTATCAAAGGCGGTGCTTTTTCACTTATCGATACGTCCAGAGTATTTATATTATATTTGGCGGCCAAGGTTAAGGCATGATCAAAAAGGCGCTTCCGATTATTGCTATCCTCTCATTGTCTGTAACATCTGCCCTGCCTCAGTCCGACTCTTCGAACGGATTCGCTGTAAGCTCTATATCCTTCACCAGGATTCTGTGGTGGCCGTATACGCCGAGGGCCGGCCGGTGGCGGGAAGCTCGCTGATCGGCGGCGATCTGGCGAGAGAGCTGTCCCTGGTCAAAAAAGGCGGCGACAACTACCGGCTATACCCCTGCACAAAGGCGACGCACCTGCTTGCGGGCCGGCGGCTATACCGGCTGACCCCGGCAGGAGAGGGAAGATTGAGCGCGGCCTTTATTGTGAACCTGGACTTTATTCCCAATATTTCGGCGGTCGAATACAATGCGGGGCTGGACCTCCTGTTGGTGGCCACGCATACGGAGGGCTTCTATTTTCTGCGAAAGAACAGGTTTAGCCGAAATGACTGGTCGTCTGCCCTATCAGCCTGCAAAGGCTTAGATCTTGCTAAGAACCTTTTGCTCCATGCTATTGTCGATCTGCTTTTTGTATTTCCCGGGAGTTATCTGGTAGACCTTTTTGAAAGCCAGGATATAATTACTGATGCTGGAATACCCGATCTCATAAGCGATCTGGCTGATGGATTTGGCGTTGTCGGCGATCATCTCCTTTGACTTTTCGATCCGCTTGTTGCGGATGTATTCCGAAATGGTCATTCCGTGAATAGACTTGAACAGGAAATTCAGCCTGTGATAGCTGGTATAGGTCTTCTTCAGGATACTGTCTACCGTGAAGGTATCGGAGCAATAGTATTCGGAAATATAGGATTCGACCTCCCGGATCAGCGTGAGATCGTCTTCGTTGTCGATATCGGAGATGGGGTTGACGCCGAGCACGCTGCGGTGGCGGTTGCACAGGAAATACTCCAGCAGGGACAGGATATTATTCTGGATGCCAAGCAGGTGCTGCGCGGGATCCTGCAGCAGTCCCAGCGCTGCGGTGAAAAGAGACATTTGCCTTCTCCCCAGCCTGCAGGTAATGATATTGGCGTCCTGCGCCACGAGCTGTTCGATCTTCTGGAACTGGGCGTTATCCTTAAGAAAGATATGTGTCCATTCCAAAGGGATATAGATGACCAGCGCCGATAAAAGAATGGAACCGGAAGACCGGTAGACAAGCGGGCGGCCGGCCGTGGTCAGCAGGCCGAGTCCTGGGCTTGCCGGCAGCTCTTCCGTCTGAGGGGCGTCTGCGGGACGAACGTGCAGGTCCCCCTTATGGTTGATGAAGGTGAGCACGAGACCACCGGGGTCGAACCGGGGTTGGGTCAGCTCCGGACCATCGACCGTGGTTCGTATGGCAGCGGCTTTCAAACCTACCGGCAATTGCAATTCGTGCCAATGCAAAGCCCTGGCGGCATCAACAGGATGTTGGGATTTCATAGTCATATTTCTGGGTTAGAGTTAAGGGCAATTTAAGGGTGGCTGTCAATGGGGGTTCAGGTAATGCCAGGGTGAAAAACCATATTCCTTCTTGAAAGCCAGGGTAAAATGGGAGGGGTTGGAATACCCTATCTCGGTGGCTACCACTTTGACCGGAACCTTGCTGTCCAGCAGCTTGCGGGCATGCTCCAGCTTGTTCTTCTGATAATAGCCGAATAAGGTCTCGCCGTAATATTTCTTGAATTTGGTCTTGAGGCTGGTCGGACTCATGGCAGAGATGCGCGAGAGTTTCTCAATGCCGGGGAACTCCTTTTTATAATGCAGGCAAAGATGGTGCTCGACCCGGGAAAGGCTGTGCGTGTCCTGGATGCTGAGCGAGCCACCGTCATCGGTGAGCTTGTTCATTACAAAGAACTGCTGCAGGAGATATTCGGTGAGAATGGATATGTTGCGGATCGTGAACAGCTCCCGAAAGGGATGTTGGATGATCTCCGTCATAAAGTCGTTGAGCAGCAGCCGGTATTTGAACGTGATCGGCCAGGTCAGCGTGGCTTCATTGCCGGTAGACTTCAGGATGTCCGCGATGGTGCCTGCGTCGAAGTCCTGGATCAGGTGGTCCATACTTTTCTTCTTTACGCGCACAACAAGCGAACGGATGATCCTGTCCTTAGGATATACGATCGTCTTACCGTTGACAGCATCGGCTATGCTTACCGTCGAATGCATTTGATTATTGAGGGGAGATAGCGGCGCTGGCGGGATAAGGTCGCTGTCCGTCCTGCCGGCAACGTCGATCTCGTCGAAACATAAAATATAAGAAGATGCATCGGCAGAAGGCAGCAGCTGAATGGTCAGGTCTTCCGTCAACAGGGAAAGGTTAACGGCCAGCACTTCAATGCCGGAGCTTATACCCGCGACAGTAATAAAGCCTTTACCCTTTGATCCCGAAAAATAGAGCACCGAATCTGATACAATACTACTCTTGTCCTCCGCTAGCGCCTCAAAACATTTCAGAAAAGGTTCTGAATTTTCAAGAGATACATAGCTCATTGAATTTTAAATTTATTCCTATCAAAAAGAACTTATACAGGCTACTAATCTCTATATAAGCTGTTGGTTTTGCTTTATCGACATACTGCCTCAGAATCAGCGCCAAGTTATTAATAAGGGCAGGCAGCAGGAATAGTAAAAGAACGAATTTTGTGTAGTTTTTTAACTACTTTAAAATCCGAAAAAACACTTACTCAATCGTTTAAGCCTTCTCCTAGCCCGTCTTTTCTCGCCGCATAATTCAACAATAAGATTATCCGATGTCTCGTTTTTGTCAAATATTTACCGTCGTAACCGTTTGCAAACGCGGTCGGGCTAAACTTAACGGAAGTCCGGTTCCAAAGACGTGAATGGTATCGTTCAATCCACACCTATGCTTAAAATCCATACCGTATATGAACAATTCCTCCAAAAAGGGCGGCTTTGATGTCGACATCCGGAGCCTGCTGAAGATCCAGCACAAAAAGGTCTACGCCATCTGCAGGCTTTTCGCCGATACTTACAAGGAACATCAATTCTTATTTACCAACATTATGGCCGCGGCCTCTCAGAACATACGGGGGCGCCGCGAGAACAGTGACAAACAGACCCTGGTGCTTCGGGCCTGCATCAACATGGCCGCCCTGCACTCTATAACGACGGAGATGGCGCCGGTAGTGGAACGCAGCATCCAGTTCAAGTCTCCCGACTACCAGCGGTCCATGACACGTCTGCGCCAGTCGATAGGGGAAGCTTCCGACTATGAGAAGTTCAGGCTGTTCCTCGAACTGGAGAAGATGCCTGTCGAAGAGCTGACCCACCTGACCGGCCTCCCCCATTCGAAGCATGTTTCGGGTAAGAAGAAGGAAAAGGAAGCCGGCCTGCGCAAGACCTCTTTCAATTTCATTCCTTACCTAAAGCGGCAATTGGTATGGAACTAAAAAAGCTGCAGGAGCACTGGGACAGCTTTCCCGAGGTTTCCATGGAAGAGCGGCCGGTTTTGTCGTCCGACCTGGAAAAGATCGTGGTGAAAAACCCATTGTCTGACGCCTTTTATCTACGCCGCCGACTGCTGGCGAGGATCATTATCTTTTCGGTCTTATGGATCGTCAACGCCGTACAGCTGCGTTCGCAATGGATCTCCGATGGCCCGGATATTTCCGAGCTGGTGGTCCTTTTCGGACTACTCACGTATTGCCTTTATTTTCATATCCGGCTGCTATTCTTCGCCGACTACCCCACCCTGCTTTCCCTCCCCCTGATCAGCTTCCTCGGTAAGCTGGAAACGGTGCTGGATAAGTATATCCTTTCTTTCAGATTTGTGAGCGGTCTGTCGGGGTTCTACCTGCTGGCGCTTATCCAGTACCTGCTGTGGACATGGAACAAGGGCGCTCACGAAACACTCAGCCACAACGACTGGTACAAATGGCTGATATTGATCTTCATATCGGTCAGCGTCGACATATTGTTTTTGCACTCGGTCATTCCAAAATACCGGAAGTTACTGGCCGGTGTCCGGAAATACAGGGAAGGCATACAGGCAAAAGCCCAATATAAATAAAAGGCTAATACGACCATTCCCGGTATTTCCTTTATCAGCTATTTTTGTATATTCGGGGGCTGATTCGGGCGTCTTCGCCAAACAATTCTATCAAATGCCAAATATCTTAATCGCAGACGATCATTCCATAGTTCGGGCAGGACTGAAACTATTGATCAATAGTTGTATACGGGATGTCGTCATCGATGAAGCGGAAGACGGGGAAGCAGTTATCAAAAAAATGAAGTCGGCGTCGTTCGATCTGCTGGTGCTGGACATCAATATGCCGCATACCGAGTCCTTTAGTCTCACTGCCTATCTGCTGAAAGAATATCCCGGCTTGAAGATCATCATCTTTACGATGAATCAGGAAGTGTTCTTCGCCAAGCGGTTCCTGAAGATCGGAGCGCACGGTTACCTCAATAAATATTCGAAGGAGTCGGAGATAAAATACGCGATCCAAAAAGTGCTCAGCGGCAAACGCTATATCAGCGACAACCTGGCGGAGATACTGTCGGGCGAGCTGACGAAAAAATTAAAGGACAATCCGTTCGAAGACCTGTCCGACCGGGAATTTGAAGTGGTGCTTCAGATGCTGAAGGGCAGTTCGGTCTCCGAGATCGCCAACACGCTGAGCCTTCACAAGTCCACGGTAGGCACGCACAAGACGCGTATCCTCGACAAGCTGAAGATCTCCAATACGGTAGAACTGATCAATCTTGCCCGTCTGTACGAGATCATCTAAGTGCCAGCCAGTGCGCTCCCGTCCGGGCCTCTGCCGGCACGGGCATTACTCCGGGAAGAATTTCTCCAGCGCCTTTCTCACCCCATCATTGTTGTTGGTATCGGTAACATAGTTGGCCGCTGCCTTTATTTCATCAGGCGCATTGCCCATTGCCACGCCCATTCCCGCAAACTGGATCATTTCTTTATCGTTGTAGTTGTCACCCATGGCAATGACCTCTGAGGGTCTCAGTCCCATGCGTTCGCTGATGAATTTGACCGCGTTGGATTTGGAACCGCTGGTCTCCATCACTTCCAGGTAGGTGGGCTTGGAGGGATAGATGTTCAGGCGGCCGTTGTATTGTTGCCGAAGATGTGTTTGTATCTGGGCGATATTCTCCGCCTGGCTCATCACCATCATCTTGTTGGGACCGATCTTCCGCGCGGACCAGTCTTTAACCAGCTGGTCGATCGGACCCGTGACGATCTTTACGTCCATGATCCGTTGTTCGTAGTCGGTCCAGGAGTCGCTCACCTCCGAATACCATTCCTTTTGCAGATAGTAGGCGATAGTAGCCTTAAAGGGGCGAACGGCTTCGGTCACGCTTTTCGTGGTGTCCATGTCGATCATGGCCTCGAAGATCGGCTTTTCCGCCTCTACGATATAGCTGCCGTTGAGCGAGACGATGGGATAGTGCGCCGGCAGGCCGATATTCCGGAAGGTCGGCAGGACGGCATTCAGCGGACGCGCAGAGACGAGGATCACCGGGATGCCTTTGTCCGTGAGGGATCGTATCTTTTGTATAGTGAGTTCGCTGACGGAATGATCGGACTTCAGCAGGGTACCATCCATGTCGAGGAATACAGCTTTGTACATATGCGCGGGCGCTCCT
>JAFDYE010000466.1 GCA_018267585.1 Bacteroidota bacterium | reverse complement strand
GGTATTCCTTCCTGGATGAGAACCTGGACAAGTTCTATAGAGCCGAGGCGCGTTGGGGGGCGATCATTGCATGTGCCGGAGGTATCTCGATATTTCTCGCCTGTCTGGGATTATTCGGACTGGCTGCGCTGGCGGCGGCGAACAGGGTTAAAGAGATCGGCATCCGGAAGGTGCTGGGTGCGTCGACGTTGGAGATCGTGCGATTGTTGTCGGCGGGATTTTTGAAGCTGGTGGCCATTTCGGTGTTGATCGCTTCACCGGTTAGTTTTTTAGTGATGAACCGCTGGCTTCGGGATTTTGCCTACCGGATCGATATCGGATGGGTAGTTTTTGCGGGGACGGCCGTAGCGGCACTGTTCATTTCATTTGTTACGATCGCCGTGCAGGCTGCGAAGGCGGCGAGAGCGAATCCTGTCGGGAACCTTCGGTCTGAATGATGGTATGTTGACAGCCCTAAATAGAGCTATTCCGCCTCCGCTACGACGAAGACGCTGCCGCAAACGACGATGAGGTCCTGTGCGCGGGCGCGGGACCTTGCTGCTTCGAGGGCTTCGGGGACGGAGGGATAGGCATGCCCTTTGAGGCCGGCGGCGAAAGCCTGTTGCGCCAGCTCGGTCTCGGGCAGCGCGCGGGGCAGCCGGGCTTTTGTGAAGTAGTAGGTGGCCTGCCGGGGGAGGAGCTCCAGGACTTTGTCGATGGCTTTGTCTTTTACCATTCCCAATACAATATGGAGGTTTTCGTGGTCGGCGAGCTCTATCTGGCGGACGAGCTGGCGGACACCGTCTTCGTTGTGGGCTACGTCGAGGACGACGTCGGGGTGTTCGTGGATAAGCTCCCAGCGGCCGTGTAGTCCGGTGAGGCGCCGGACATGCCTGAGCCCCTTTTCCACCGCCGCCGGCGGGAGGTTCCAGCCGGTGTGCCGGAGGGCGTGTATCGCGGCCAGGACGGTGACGAGGTTCTTTGTCTGGTAGACGCCGGCCAGGTCGAGGGTGTAATATTCCTTGTCGTCGGCTACGGGGGAGGTGGCTATTTCTGCGACAAGGGTATGTCTTTTGTACTGCCAGTCGGAGACATAGCGCTGTTTGTCGGCGAAGGTGATGGGGGCCTCTTCTTCGGCTGCGCGTTGCCGGAAGATACCGGAAGTTTCGGGGTGCGTTTCACCAACGACCACGGGGACGCCTTTTTTGATGATGCCAGCTTTTTCAAAGGCGATGGCCGCCAGGGTATCGCCCAGGAATTGCATGTGGTCGTAGCCGATATTGGTGATGACCGAGAGGTCGGGGGTAATGATATTGGTGCTGTCGAGGCGTCCGCCGAGGCCTACTTCGACGATGGCGATGTCGACCTTTTCTTTTAGGAAGTAGTCGAAGGCCATCACGACGGTGATCTCGAAGAAGGACGGGTCCATCTGTTCGGAGACGGGGGGAATCTTGTGCACGCAGTCGCCGACGGCCGATTCGGGGATCATTTCGCCGTTGATGCGGATGCGCTCGCGGAAAACCCTGAGGTGGG